>SKTQ01000156.1 GCA_007122505.1 Bacteroidales bacterium
ACTGTTTTGCCCTGAATGCGCTCTCCACGAGTCTTGAGCATCTCTTCGGCAAAAAATACCGCACCATAACCGGTAGCTTCCGGGCGGATCAAACTGCCACCCCAGTTGCGACCCTTACCGGTAAATGTTCCGGTATGTTCACCCACAAGCTTTTTGTACATTCCATACATGTAACCGATCTCACGGCCACCCACTCCGATATCTCCTGCAGGTATGTCCGTATCAGGCCCAATGTATTTGTACAACTCACTCATGAAAGCCTGGCAAAAGCGCATGATCTCCGACTGTGACTTTCCTTTGGGATCAAAATCGCTACCCCCTTTGGCACCACCCATTGGCAAAGTGGTGAGGCTGTTCTTAAAAATTTGCTCAAAGCCCAAAAACTTCAGACCACTCAATGTAACACTCGGGTGAAAACGGCAACCACCCTTATATGGACCGATCGCATTGTTGAACTGTACGCGGTAACCCCTGTTTACGTGAACCTTTCCTTTGTCATCAACCCATTCAACCTTGAAGGAAATCACCCTGTCAGGCTCGGTAATGCGGTCAATAATGTTTGCAGCCTGATATTTTGGATTTTCAGCAACCACATCGATAATGGTTTCCAAAACTTCTCTAACTGCTTGTAAAAACTCTTTTTCGCCCGGATTCTTACGCTCCAGGTCTGCCATTATTTTTTCTAAATTCATGATACTTGGATTTAAAAAATGATACAATTAGTGATTGTTGTTAATTAATTATCAATTAAGGGGCGAATTTAATCCTTATTTGTGATTAAAACAAACAAAAGCAGGAAATTATTATTTCCTGTAAAGAAGAATAATTGCTGAGGATTGCTTAGCTTTCAATGCCCGGTTTCAAAACAACGCCAATTTTCTTGCTGCCGTTGATTTTGACCACAATGGGCTTGTCGAAATGGATGTGTCGGACAAACTCGTCTTCATACACTGCATCCTGTTTGTCAAGAAATTCCACATCATAAATACCGTCTTTGGCAAAAGGATTAATGGTGAAATAGCCCACGCTGAAAGAAGTCAGATTCTGGAAAAAGTGGGTGCCCTGACTAGGGTCGATCTGGAAGTCTTTCAATCCTGACTCCACAATAAGCCTGGCGGCAGAGATCTGTGCCCATTTCACTGGTACACCTAGCCAGGGATCACTGGACCCCCATCTGCCGGGACCAACCAGCACATAATTTCTTCCGTTACCTTTTATGTAGTTGTTTATTTTGTTGATGATATCAGCGATCTCTTTTGTTTTGGCTGCATCAAAAACATCAGGCTTTACATACACAAAGTCCTGAACATTTTCGATGATCCCATTGCCAAGGGCATTCCGGCTGGTGATGATGGTATCCTGCGGTTTACACAAATTGACATCTACCTGGTTCTTCTCCTGGGTCTCCACAACCGGCCTGATCTGCAAAAAGTGAAACTGCATTTTTTCACCCTTGGGCACGTCCATGTTGACAGCAAGTTCGATCTCAACCTGATTATTCATCTCCTTTTGGCCGATGTGAAGCAATTCCTGGAGGATCTCAGCCAGGGGAAACGATTTATGCCGCAAAACATTGGCAAAGCTGATGAGGCGTATGCCTTTATCGTACAAACCTTCCCTGATGATCTGATCTTCATAATCATAGGTGGAAACAACATATTTCAGCGGCGAATGGCCTTTGAGCTGACGAATTCGGGTATAGTGCAGGTTCAGGGTTTCGTCAACTGCCGGCTGAAACTTTTCCGGATCCATGTCGAGGCTGTAAAATTCCTTTTGCGTGTCGCGCAAGGCAATTTCGGTGTTGGATAATTGCAGTGCCTTTTCCGGATATTTGGGCGAAAAACGCAGAGAAAGGCCCCCGTCAACAATGATTTTTCCAAGCCCGAAAGCGATATTGGCCACACCGTCCTCATACTTCTCGGGCTCAATGGGGTAAAAATTCACAGACCGCGCAACGCCCGAAATGGTTGGATAAAACATATTGCCGTATTGCCTCCCTGAAATCTCCTGGATAACAACGGCCATTTTTTCTTCATCAATTACATTGGATGTCGCCTCAATATAAGCCTTGCTTTCAGAAAAAAAGACGGAAGCATACACGCTTTTAATGGCCTGGTCAATTTGCTGCATCCGCACCTGCCTGTCTGAATGGTTATTGGGTATCATATAGGTGGAATACACACCTGCAAAGGGCTGGTAATGACTGTCTTCAAGCAAACTGGAAGACCTTATGGCGAGTGGGGACTTAAAAAAATCAATGATTTCGCGAATGTAAGAACGCATACGCGATGGTGTTTTGCTATGTACGAAACGTTCAAGCACTTCGTCGTCGGTTACGTCTGACAGCGCGAAATCGTACAAATCGTTATCTTCCATGAATTCATCAAAAAGATCGGTTGTAAGCACCACCGTTCGTGGAATGGAAACACTGACCCCTTTCCAGTGATTCATGATTTTGTAACGATTGATTATCGAGTCAATGAAGGCCAACCCCCTGGCTTTGCCTCCCAGCTGACCATCACCCAGCCTGGTGAAAACTGCATATTCATCAAGATGACTGGCAATGATGCCCCGACCTTTGGTTCGACGGTAATTGGCAATGGTGTCGATCAGGTAACTTCGCACCTCTTCGATATGATCAAAATCATCGCGGCTTTTTTGAGCAAAAATATTGGCAATGGAAAACAAGGCCCTGGCCTTTAACCACCTGGAAAAATGGTTGTTGGTAACATGATACTCAAGCACCTTTGGGTCGGCATTGGCGATCTTGACCTGCAATGAGTGCAGGTTATTGGCTCGTGTAAGCTCCATGCCGGTTGACGGGTCTTTAAACACAAAATCACCAAAACCATAATTCTCCTTGATGTAATGCTTCAACTCAATGAGCAGCGTTTTTGAATATTTGTCAATAAAACTAACTTCAATCTCCTTGTTGATGGTCGCATCCCATTTTTCGGATGACTGGAGAAGGATGGGAATCTGACTGTTCTTTTTCCGGATATGCTTGGCAAGTTTTATACCTGCATGGTCATCCCGCACACCGCCTCTGGCATAACTGATATCAGATATGATCCCAAGCAGATTCTCCTGGTATTTGTTGTACAGGCTGATGGCCTCGTCATAGCTTTTGGCAAGCAATATTTTTGGCCTGGCACGCATACGCAAAGTTTTCCTGTGCTCATTCAGCCCCTCGGTCATCAACTCATTGGTCTGGTCAAAAATAACCTTGTAAATGGTGGGCAGGTAAGATGAATAATACCTGATAGAATCCTCCACCAGCAGAATTCCCTGAACCCCTACCTGCTCAATGTCATAATCAGCGTTCATCCTGTCTTCCAGCAATTTAATGATGGCAAGCAGCAAACCTGCATTGCCAAGCCAGCAAAAGACATAATCGATGGAACTCAGGTCTTCGTTTTTAAGCTTAATGGAAACCTCCCGGCTGAAATGAGTCAGCACCACAATGGGTATTTTGGGATGCCTTTTCTTTACCTGTTTCGCCATCTCAAAACAATCGATCCTGCCCACATTCAGCATGGTGATAACCAGGTCAAAATCTTTTTCCTCCAAAAGCTTAAATGCATCCTCCGATGAACTGGCCTGCGTAAACTGCGGAGGATATCTCAGGTTTTTTGAGGTATATTCCAGGAAAATCTTTTCGTTGATCCTTCCGTCTTCCTCAAGCATAAAAGCATCATAATTGCTGCAAATAAGCAGCACATTGATGATACGTTTCTGCATCAGATCCTGGTAGGTGATCTCTTTGAAATCATAGGTATCCGTTGAATACCTTTCGTCATATTTATATTTTGTTATTGCATGCATCGTTTGTATTTTCAATAACTGATTTCATTACCACTTGCATGGTGAGGCGGTGGTTGGTCTTTATCCTTTTTATTCCCGCCCGCCGTTTATATTGTCGTGAAAATATATGAGCGAATGACGTTTTTTACCGTCCATGATCACTTCAAGGGGTTTTTCAAAACGTACATGTTTGACATACCTGAGCTCATTCTCCACAGGTGTGTGATTCAGTTTTTCCCAGTTGATGTAGTCAATAAGGTCATCATGTTTTACCGAGAAATAACCAACATTCATGGATATCACATTGTGAAAGAAATGGGATCCCAGAGACGCATCCAGCGGAAAGTCTTCCATGCTCATTTCAACGATGATGCGCGCATTGGATATTTGTGACCAGTTTACGGGGATACCTATAAAACGGTCGCGTGTGCCCCAACGGCCGGGCCCGATCAGGATATATTTCCTCCCTTCTTTCACCATCATGGAATTCAGCTTGTCAATCTCATCCCTGACTTTTTCCGTTTTCAGTTTGTCGAAACGGTCAAGGTCAACAAAAACCACATCGCAGATATCTTCGATGCGCCCGTTACCCATACCATTCTCACTGTATAACAGCAATTTATCATTATCGATCTTGTCAATATTGATTTCTGTTTCTATGATGTTTTTTATCAAAGGCTTGATTTGCAAAAGATAAAAGGTGGCACGTCCTTCCTTATCCTTGTTCAGGTCAATGGCAAATTCTATCTCAATGGGGGTACCCATGGATTCGGAAATGACATCCAGGATGACCTCAATGGTCTTTGCAAGTGGTATATAATTATATTTCAGGATATTGGCGAAATTAAGCACCCTTGGACCCGGGTCGGTAATGCCGGGGATCGTACGCTCACTGTTAAAATCATAAACCGATGCGCAATGTTTCAGTGTACCGTGTTTTTCTGCCTTGTCGATTTCCAGTTTTATGAGCCCTGCATCCTCCCCATCCAGCAGGTTTAGGTCCTTTTTTGCAAGATCAACAGCATAATAATGTACCTGGGAATTTTTAAATAACTCCTTTGGGGTGTACATTTCCAGTTGAGGGTGAATGGGGGAGAAGCGGTAGGTTTTTTCTCCCTCAACCACATATTTACCCAATCCAAGTGCAATGGATGCAAAGCCTTCATCGGGCTTCATGTATGAATAGGGATAGAAGTTGTAAGATTGCGCCACACCGCTTATGTGCGGATAATAGTATCCGTTGTATTCATGCCCGACCACCTCCTGAATGATCACGGCCATTTTTTCCTCTTCAATCTTATAATTTACCGCTTTGAAATAGGCCTGGGCCGTTGGCGAAAAAATGGATGCATACACCAGCTTGATGGCACTCATCACCTGCTCCAGGCGAACATTCAGATCAGGGTGGTTATTGGGTAAGAGAAAGGTATCGAAGATGCCCGCGAAAGGCTGCATCAGGGAATCTTCAAACAAGCTTGATGACCGGATGGCCAGCGGTTTGTCAATGATTGACAAATAGGTTTTTAAGCGTTTTTTCAATGTCACGGTAAGATGTCCGGCCAGGAAGAGTTTCTTAATGGTATCATAATCTGATTCGCCGTATATTTTGTTGTACAGATCGTTGTTGTGAACAAAGCGCTCAAATTCCTCAGTGCCAATGATGGATGTCTTCGGGGTTTTAATGCGAATGTCCGGAACAAGTTCAGTAAAGTTGAAGTTATTGATGATCATATTGATGAAAGACAAACCGCGTCCTTTTCCACCCAATGATCCGGGCGACATGCTAACCACATTTGTATCGTCGAGAATGGCTGATTCTTCATAATTGATCACTTTACCTTTTTGCTTATCATGGATGCATTGTTCGATGACATCAATCAGATAGTTGCGTAAGCTGCCCGACGACTCAAAGTCTTCAACCTTCAATGGTTTGATCCGCCTGGCAATTTGGATTTCACCACGGGCCATCAACCAGTGAGAGAAATGATCCTTTTTGGCATGATAGATCAGTGATTTTTCGGGAATCGACTTCAAATGGGTGCGGAACTCTTTCATGGAGCGCGCCACTGCCAGATCGCGGCGACCCTCGTCGTCCTTGTAGACAAAATGACCAAAACCCAGGTAATAGTTGATGAAGCTTTGCAGGTCCTGTTTCAGGGTTTCAGAGTTTTTATTGATGAATGTGGCTTGCAGCTTATAAGCTTCTTCGGCGTTTTCCGGATCAGAGCTTTGCAAAACTGTTGGCAGGTTGGGGATCATCTCCCTTGAATATTTCACCAGTTTCAATCCTGCCTGGGAATCCAGTTCTCCGTCTTTGGGAAATTTAACATCCGATATGAGGCACAGCAGATTGTCCTTGTATTTGTTGAATAAGGTCACCGCTTCATTGTAACTGGATGCCAGCAGCACTTTTGGCCTGACCCGCATCTTAAGCAGCTTGTAGAGCTCATCTGTGTTTACTTCTTCGATGAGGTGCTGGGTTTGTTCTATCACAATGGAATACAAAATTGGCAGATAACGGGAATAATATTTTGCAGAGTCTTCAACCAGCAAAATGACCCTTACCATCCCGATGCGGATATCGTTCTCCACATTCATCCGGTCTTCATTGTATTTTACCATGGCTAGAAAGACCTTGGAGTCGCCGTTCCATACAAAAACCTTGTCGATGGAAGTGATGGGTTTGCTGCCATCCTCAAACAACACAATATCTGAATTGTTGTTGAGCAGCATAAATATGGGAATGTTGTGATAGATCTGTTTGATGATCCGGCTCAGCTGAATGGGCATGGATTTTTCCACACCCATCATCACGATTACCATATCAAAATGCTTTTCCTGAAGTTTTTCCAAAGCCTCTTCCGGAGTTGACACACCTGTGATCCGGGGGGCGGAAGATAAATTCAGCTGATAATATTCGCCGGTTACCTGCTCAAAAAACCGGCCCTCCTGCTCTATGATATAAGCATCATATAGGTTGGCCACCAGCAAAATCTCCCGCACCTTGTACTGCATCAGGTCATGGTAAATATCACGGTCTGAATTGTGTTTGTTCAAAAACTTCTGAAGCAGATGCCTGCTCATGGCAGAATGGGCACGTTCATGCCGCTGCTCTTCCGTTTCTTCTTTTTGCTTTTCGGCGGCTTTGAGAAGGTTCTTGCCGATCTGTGTATTTAAATAACCCGTAATCAAACTGCTCAGGTTATTGATCAGATGGCGCTCCTCAATGAAAAACGGGCCCTCCTCCTGCTCCTGAAACTCTTTTTGATAAAATACCTCTATGCAGCCTTCCGTGCCGTCAATTGTTTCAAAAGTTTTGCGCTGCACCCAGGGGCTTTCCCTGAAACCGGCCTTGGATAAAAAAAAATCTTTTCCGTATTTGATTCGTGCAATAGCAGCCTCCGGATGCTGCCATGCATCAGGCAACAACTTTACAATGCTTTGCAGCATTTCCGAAATGGGCTTTTCTTCTTTGAGAATGGCTGTGGTCCGGTGAATGGCACCCAATTCCTTTAGCCGCTCTTTCTTTTCAACAAGAAGCTTTTTTATTTCTTCCTGGCTTATGGCCAATGGCTGGTCTATGTCACCACCCAAACCCGGAACATTTAATGTGTAATCTGTATGACGCTTATTTGCCATGAAATTCTTTTTCTTTCAGTGAAGTTACAAAAAAACTGACCAAAAATATAAAGAATGATTAATGTTTTGATGTTTTTCTGTGAAAAACAAAGATCAAATGTTCTATGTGACTTTTATTTGTGCAGTTTTTTACTCGGAGTCACCAGCCTGTTGACCTATTTTAGCCAGAACCTATATAAAAATAAATGACATTTCCAAGGAAAAATAAAAAAATATTTCTTTTTCATATTTAAAGTGGCATCCTGAAAAATGTTCTAACATTGTTTTGCGAAACAAATCATTGTATTCACCAAAAAATAAATTAACGCAATGGATGCACAAGTGAAAAAGTTCATGGATTATGTGGTGGCAAAAAATCCGGCCGAACAGGCTTTCCACCAGGCAGTACAGGAAGTGGCTGAAACCATCATCCCTTTTCTGGAAGAAAATCCGAAGTACAAGGCTGCGAAAGTATTTGAGCGGATGATCGAGCCCGAAAGGGTAATCATTTTTCGGATCCCCTGGATCGATGATCAGGGAGAGGTACAAGTAAACAGGGGCTATCGCATTGAAATGAACAGTGCCATCGGTCCATACAAAGGCGGTATGCGTTTTCACCCCACGGTAGACCTGGGAGTATTGAAATTCCTCGCTTTTGAGCAAGTCTTCAAAAACAGCCTGACCTCCCTGCCGCTGGGCGGTGGCAAAGGTGGCTCCGATTTCGATCCAAAAGGCAAGTCGGATGTGGAAGTGATGCGGTTCTGCCAAAGCCTGATGACAGAGCTTTTCCGCCATATTGGCCCCGATACGGATGTGCCCGCCGGCGATATCGGTGTGGGTGGCCGTGAGGTAGGCTTCATGTATGGTCAATACAAGCGGATCAAGAATGAGTTTACAGGGGTTTTTACAGGCAAAGGCCTTGAATACGGCGGAAGCCTTATTCGTCCGGAAGCCACCGGCTACGGAACCGTGTACTTTGCACAGGAAATGCTTGCGACCATCAATGAAGAGATCAAGGGTAAAACCGTTGCCATCAGTGGCTCCGGAAACGTTGCACAGTTTGCCACAGAGAAAGTGATCGAGCTTGGTGGGAAAGTGGTTACCCTGTCAGATTCAAACGGCTATATCTATGATAAAGACGGTATTGATACTGAAAAACTGGAGTACTTGATGAACCTGAAGAACATTAAGCGTGGCCGGATCCGCGAATATGCCGATGAATTTGGCTGCAAGTTTGTGGAAGGTGTTTCACGTCCCTGGGCCGAAAAATGCGATATCGCCCTGCCATGTGCCACAGAAAATGAAATCAACGAACAAGAAGCAAGGGAATTGGTAAAGAACGGCTGTATCTGCGTGTCGGAAGGAGCAAACATGCCTTCAACACCGGAAGCTGTGGAGGTTTTCCTGCACAATAAAATCCTCTATGGGCCCGGTAAAGCTGCCAATGCCGGTGGCGTGGCCACTTCCGGACTGGAAATGAGCCAAAATGCACTCAGGTTGTCATGGACAAGAGAGGAAGTAGACCAGCGCCTCCATAATATCATGATCAATATTCACAAAACCTGCGTCGAGTTTGGCAAAGAAGGCGACTTCATCAATTATGTGAAAGGGGCCAACATCGGTGGCTTTGTTAAGGTAGCCAATGCCATGATTGCCCAGGGATATGTGTAGTATCGTGCATTTCCCACGAAAGTGAAAAAGAAACCGCAACTATTTGCGGATGTCTTCAGACAATGCCTCAGCAATTATTGCTGAGGCATTTCCTTTTCCATACAAGCCCCCGGTGAAATTGGGCGGATTGTTCGTAAAATGATCGTATGCCTCCAGCAGACATGTGGAATCACGGCCGCAAAGCCTGTTATATCCTGCATCAACCAGCTCTACCCATTCAGTCTCTCCCCTAAGGGTGATGCAAGGCTTTTCGAAAAAACAGGCTTCCTTTTGCATACCACCGCTGTCTGTAATCACCACATCCGTTCGCTCCAGCAACCAAAGCATTTCCAGGTAGCTCACCGGATCAATCACATGAACTTTTTGCGAGAAAGCAGGCAAATGGGCATCTTTAACAAGTTTTCTTGTCCGCGGATGCATAGGAAATAACACATCGGTTTTTTCAGCCAGCAAATTTATGGCACGAATCATATCTGCAAAAAGACGCGGGTCACGGGTGTTTTCTTCACGGTGAATGGTAAGCAGAACAAAATGATCCGGAATATTTTCATAATCCGGTTTTATAGCCCTGTTCCGGAAAAAAAGGGCGGCATCGTACATCACATCACCGGTCCGGACAATGCGGCAATGAAAATTTCTGAAACCTTCAGCTTCCAGGTTGTTGATCGCTTTTTCGGTGGGACAAAATAAAAGTCTGCTTAAACGGTCTGTCATTATTCGATTGACCTCTTCGGGCATCTGCATATTGAACGACCGGAGCCCGGCTTCCACGTGCGCTACCGGAATATGCATCTTTGAAGCCGCCAATGCCCCGGCAAGCGTGGAATTTGTATCACCGTAAACCATCATCCAATCTGGCTGCTCTGCTTGTAGCACTTCTTCCAAAGCCTCCAGCATCCGGCCGGTCATGGCACCGTGGGGCAAACTGTGGATGTTGAGCTGATATTTCGGGCCGGGTATCTGCATTTGTTCAAAGAAAACCCGGCTCATACCAGCATCAAAATGTTGTCCGGTGTGAACCAGAACCTCCTGCAAGCCTGACCTTTCCTGGATAGCCCTGCTCACCGCAGCTGCCTTGATAAACTGTGGCCGGGCACCAACAATGGTTAGAATTTTTGTCATTGGCAAACGTGATTGTTATAGCTTCCCCTATTCAAAATCATGTCAAATACAGGCAACAAAGTTAACCAAATCCCCGGCTTTTTGTTATGTCAATGCTCCATGGTGGATTTATCTTCATGAAGGATTACCCAATTAATGTGTAGTTTTGCGAAAAAACCATTTCATGCGTATATTTCTGGTTGGTTTCATGGGATGTGGGAAGAGCTCCATCGGAGAGCGATTGGCCAAAAAACTGAACTATACTTTTGTGGATCTGGATAGCAGACTGGAAGAGTTGCTGGGAATGACGGTGTCAGATGTTTTTGCCCAACATGGAGAGGAGCATTTTCGGCAAATGGAAAAAAAAGTGTTGCACGAAACATTTAATTTGCGCAACACCGTAATAGCCACCGGTGGAGGTACTCCCTGTTATTTCGACAACATGGAACAAATGAAAAATTACGGCGTTACCGTCTATTTAAAAATGAGTCCGCTGAGTTTAAGTTACAGGCTTAAATATGCCAGGAAAAAACGACCATTGGTGAAAGAGTTAAAAGGAAACGATCTTGAACAATTTGTGGATCAAAAACTCAGGGAAAGGGAACCAGTGTATATGCAGTCCCATGTAATTATAAAAGGTGAATCTGCCAAACCGGATCAGATTATTTCACTGCTGTTTGGCTGATTTTGCTGATGTAAATTTTCGTGTTGAAAAACGCCTGTAGTTATCCTTTAGTTCAGGATGGGGTCGCTTGGAAAGTTTGCCCATATGGCATAATCGTTTCCCATTTCTTTGAGCATGTTGCTCCACAGCTTCTCGGGATATCGCGCCAGTACCGTTTCAAGTGAGCACTGGGTGACCACCCATGATTTTTCGACCATTTCACGCTCCAGCTGCTGGGGCTCCCATCCGGAGTATCCGATAAAAAATCTCACTTCTTCGGGAGTGACCAGCTGTAATTTTATGAGCTCCATAAGCTTATCAATCTCACCACCCCAAAAAAGACCGGGTATAATTTCTATGCTGCCCGGCACTTTTTCGCCAAGGGTATGCACATAAAACAACCGCTCCGGATGAACCGGACCACCCAGAAAAAGAGGGAACTCATTGTCGGGAAACTCCTTAACAACTTGATTTAGTTTAAGATGGATGGGTTTATTCAGGATAAGTCCGATTGAACCCTCTTCAGGGTTATGTTCCACAAGCAAAACCACGCTGCGGCCAAAATAAAAATCGCGCAGCGCCGGCTCGCTGATGAGCAATTTTCCACTTGCAGGTTTCTGTTTTTTCTCTTTCATAAGAAGCAGATGCTCCGTTTTTTTCTGAAATACAAAGGTATCAGGTATTCTTATTACATTTGATGATTCAATCAACGGATAAACAACAAAAAGTCTGCCAATGTTCAAATGACAAAAAGTAACAAACATAGCCTATTTCTAAACTTGAGGGAAAAATTCCCGGTGTTTGCCTATAAAGACTGTTTCGTGGAGCATTCACCAACGAAAACGCGAACAGGTTTCCAATTTGAAGTACCGGGTTGTTTCGAGTTTAATCCCGTATGGCAGATCAATTATGGCATTCATGCAAAAAGAGATGCAATACATACTGAAACACTTTCCCAAACCTTGGTTTTCCATCTTGGAATGGTAGAAATGATCAGTTACTGGAAGGCTTTTTGCTCTCCGGAAATTTTTATCAACCCTTTCCTTTTGTCAGCAGAACAACAATTATGGTGGAAAAAGCTTTTTCGCCTGGGCTTGGGTGAATTTTTCCACGTGAATGGAATTCCACAGCCCGGCAACGATTTGTTGCAATTCAGTTTTTCTGAACAGGCATCCTTCCCTGCCGAACGGGGAGCTGGCAATGAACAACCCGATTACGGAAAAGTACTGGTACCTGTAGGTGGAGGAAAAGATTCTGTAGTGACCCTCGAAATGTTGAAATCATTGGGCTATGAGATTATACCCTTTGTGATAAATCCCCGCCGCGCAACAACTGACGTGTTGAATACAGCAGGTTTTTCCCCTGATGAAACGGTAACCATGGAGAGAAAGATGGAACCACTGCTGCTGGAACTCAACAATAAAGATTATTTGAACGGCCATACCCCATTTTCGGCAGTCATTGCATTCGCATCGGCCTATATTGCCAGTCAGCTGAATATTAAATTCATAGCACTTTCAAATGAGTCCAGTGCCAATGAACCTTCCATACCGGGTACCGACATCAATCATCAATACAGTAAATCTTTTGCTTTTGAAAAAGATTTCCGTCAATACAATGCTGACTTCCTGAAGCTGAACGCTGAATATTACAGTTTGCTCAGGCCTTTGAATGAAATACAGATCGCTGCGCTGTTTTCATCATATACCGGTTATCACCCTGCTTTTAAAAGCTGTAATGCAGGTAGCAAAGAGGACATTTGGTGTGGTAAATGCTCAAAATGTTTGTTTACCTATATCATACTCTCGCCATTTATGCCAGTTGACCAAATGATCACCATTTTTGGGAAAGAGCTTTTTTCTGATTTTTCGCTGAAAGGGATATTGGAAGATCTCTGCGGTATATCCCCCGAAAAACCTTTTGAATGCGTGGGCACTATTGAAGAGGTCAACCTGGCATTGTCGCTTACGGTGCTTAAGTGGCGCAATGCCACAGCGGGGTTACCGGCTCTGCTGCAGTATTATTCAGAAACAGGGTTGTTTCAGGAAAATGCCCTGCAGCAATTAAAACCATTTCTGCGCACCTTTGATAATGATCATTTTTTACCTCTTGATGCTGAATTTGTTTTGAAAGACAAGCTTTCTGATGATCGCTTTGGTCAACCGGCCTGACGGGGTTATCGGAACAATTAGATATGTTGATTTGGAAGCCCGTTAGCGGGTGTCTATGATTATTTTAATGTATGGACATGATTGGCCGTTTTTTTCATGAAAGATTTGGGGGTAAACGTTTGGCTATTCTCGGTTTTGGGCGTGAGGGGCGTTCAACCCTCAGATGTATCAGCCGTTATATGCCCGGCCATCCGGTGATTATTTCCGACCGAAACCCCAATATGGAAACAAATGACCCGGTGGTTTTGCAATCCGGATCTGTTGCCTGGCATACAGGTCCTGATTATTTAAAAGTGCTTGAGGATGCAGATGTTATCATCAAGTCACCAGGAATTCCTTTCACAGTGATGAATGGTATGGACATCCGGGGTGTGATCACATCTCAAACCGAAGTTTTTTTGGAACTTTTCAGGGACCGGGTTATCGGAATTACGGGGACAAAGGGAAAGAGTACCACAGCAAGTTTGTTGTATCACATTTTAAGAGAGTCGGGTAAAGCTGCAGTGATTGCAGGAAATATAGGCATTCCCTGTTTTGAGGTTCTGGAGGAGGTTACACCTGAAACCCCGGTGGTATTCGAAATGAGCAGTCATCAGCTGCAGCATATAAGGGTATCTCCCCATGTGGCTGTTTTATTGAATATTTTTGAAGAGCATCTTGACTATTATGGGTCTTTTGAGGTTTACCGGGATGCCAAGCTGAATATTGCCCGCTGGCAAAAACCCGGTGATGTTTTTGTGTTTAACAAGGCCAGCGAGGGCTTGGAAAACATTATGTCTTTAGTGGAAACCAGGGCGGAAAAGATATCGGTGGGTGATGCTTTTCCCGGAGCGGGACAAATGCGATGTGACGGGTTGGACCTGGTATTTACCCGCAAGGGGAAAAGCATGACTTTTAAGGATATTTGTCAACAATCGCTGATCATCGGGCGGCACAACCTGGAGAATATGGCAGCTGCTGTTGCCGCTGCCTTGGTTCTTGGTGCCGGTCCCGCTTTTATTTCCCGTGCAGTTTCCGGGTTTAAAGGACTGCCCCATCGTATGCAGCATGCCGGAACCCACAGTGGTGTAATCTTTTACAATGATTCCATTGCCACCATTCCCGAAGCGACCATAGCAGCGGTAAAGACATTGCCGGATACGGAAACACTTATTCTTGGAGGCACCGACAGGGGGATTGATTACAGGCCTTTGATGCACTTTCTGGCTGATTCGGATGTTTCCAGGTTGTTTTTCACAGGTCCTGCAGGCCGGCGTATGCATGCTTTGGCAAAAGCCATGGAAGGCTTTCAGGATAAACAATTGATCTTTTCAGAACTTTTTGATGAGGCCGTAATCCAGGCAGCCCGGCAGACGGGTCGGGGAAAGATTTGCCTGCTTTCACCGGCTGCTGCCAGCTACGACCAATTTACCAATTTTGAGGAGAGGGGGCAGCGTTTTATTGCTCTTGCTCAAAATGCCTGATCAGAGCGTCTGCCTTATTTACCGATTGTTTCAGCCATTCCAGAAGTATATCTGACCGATCTTCTTCGTTGAGTTGCCATTCCGAAACCTTTTCCCTGATTTTTTTGGTAAGGTGGTAAAGGCATAAGGCTGCAGAAACAGATATGTTAAAACTTTCGGTAAATCCAACCATGGGGATTTTGACAAAACCATCGGCCATTTGCTTAGCCTCAGGGGTCAGACCTTTCATTTCGGTGCCAAATAACAATGCGGTTTTAGGCTCAACAGGCAGTTCATCAATCAGGCAATCGTTTTTGTGGGGAGATGTGGCAATGATCCTGTAACCTTTTTCTTTCAGACTGGTGATGCAGTGTGTGGTGTTGTGCTGTTGGGTATTGTATTTGTGCAAGCTTAGCCACTTGGATGCACCGAGTGCTACATCCGGATTGATTTCATAAATATTTTTATTTTCAATGATATGTACATCCTGTACACCAAAACAGTCGCATGACCGAAGCACTGCAGAAGCATTCTGGGATTGATAAATGTCTTCCATTACGACACACAGATGGCGTGTACGGAATGAAAGCACTTCCATCATTCTGGACAATCGCTGCTGGCTAACAAATCCGGAGAGATAACTGATCAGTTGTTGTTTTTTATCGCTCATCGGTTTATATGAGAGAAGAATGTCGGGAGAAAGATTACTCGTTGCTTTTGATCAGCATGCCGGCAATACGATAAAGGATGCGGGCTGAAATAATGCCATCCAGACGGCCTTCACCTGTTTCAACGAGGTCTGCTCCGATGAATCTTTTGCCTGCGTTGAATGCTGTTTCCAGGAGATATATTGCCTGGTTAAATGACAGTCCTCCCGGCACAGGAGTGCCGGTTCCGGGGCAAAAGGCCGGCTCCAGTCCATCCACGTCGAATGAAATGTATACATTGTCGGGCAGATCATTGACGATATCATGGCATATTTCTGACCAGTTTTCACCTTCAAAGAGGCGTTGGTGAAGATCATGGCCAAAATATGTTTTGATGGTGCGGTGGTTCTTTGAGATAATCTGCACTTCTTCGGTACATAGTTCCCTGATCCCCACCTGCACGATCTTTTCCACCCCTTCGGTATTCATGGCATTGAGCATCACTGATGCATGTGAGTGTGTAAAACCCTGGTATGATTCACGCATATCGGCGTGGGCGTCAATTTGCAGGATCCCGAAAGATTCCTCCCTTGCCAGCGCCCGGATCAGACCTGAGGAAATGCTGTGGTCACCTCCGATAAGAAAAGGTATTTGACCGTTTTCCACATATTGCAGGCATTTCATTTCCAGTTCAAGCATGAGGGATTCACACACCTGGTTCACATTGTTCAGTAAGCCTTTCATCTCCTGGTGCTCATCTGTTTCGCCGCCTCCTTCCAAAAACTGGATGACCCTCGAAGCTTGTTTTCGTGTGCTTTGGTTTCTTGCTTTGATAACCGGATCAATTTTCTCCATAGCCATGCCTTTTTTCCAGGCGTTGGGTGCCAGTGGATCAAACAGGTCGATCTGGAAAGATTGATCAAAGATATTTTGCGGACCGTTGCATGTCCCCGCTTTGCTTGAAGCTGTGACATCCCATGGTACGGGGATAAAAACCAATTGTGACTCCGAAACTTCAAAAGGGAGGGAGAATATATTGTTTGAAAGGTTGCCGGCTCTGTTTGGATTGAAACCCGCTAACTTGTCTTCAAGGCTCATGGTGAAAGGTTTAGGTTTTTACTGTTCCGGTGGACTTGGTCGGGGAAAAGCTATGGTTATTAATTTGAACCTGTAAATGTAGCAATAAATTTTGGTTGTGGGACAAAAAAAAGCCCCGGGACTGCCCGGGGCTTTTCAATAAATGAAAACCGTTTTTACTTAACCACATCGGAAAGTTCAGCACCGGCTTTGAATTTTACAACTTTTTTGGCCGGAATCATAATGTCTTTTCCGGTCTGTGGGTTTCTGCCTTTACGTGCTTCTCTGTGCGATACGGAGAAAGATCCAAATCCTACGAGTGCAACCCTGTCACCTTTTTTCAGTGCGTCGGTTGTTGCATCGATAAAGGAATCGAGCGCTTTTTTTGCGTCAGCTTTTGTTAAACCAGCGCCTTCTGCGATGGCATCAATCAATTGTGCTTTGTTCATGTCTTTTCAGTTTTTGTTTAATAGATAATTGGGTTCGTTTCCATAAACCTTTGCAAATATAAGGTATTCCTAGGAAAATGCAAGCTAAAAGCAAAAAAATATGGTAATTGTTAATAAAATCAGTGGTTTTGTTAATAACTTTGACCGAAAAGCCCTGTTTTTATTGGTGATTCGCGTTATTTTCCATGAATCTTACAGGGGAAAATGTCATTCAAATTGCATCCCCCTGAGCAATTCTTTTGTACCCATTCTTTTTTTCCCGGCCAGTTGAAGCTCCAGAATATCTACCATGCCATCTTTGGTGGCAAACCGGATATAGGTTTTATTGTCGGTCAGAAGCTTACCTGATTGAACATCATGTTTTACTTCCATTGGCCTTGCGTGGTATATTTTCATTAAGGCTGAAACGTTCTGTTTCACCTTCACCTCGCAGAAAGCCCCGGGTACCGGACTCAAACCATGTATATGGTTTACTACCTCCCGGCTGGGCTTATCCCAATCGATCCTGCAGTCTTCCTTGTGAATTTTTGGCGCTTTGCGCAGTTTGTCATGACCGGATATCAGTTCTTCCTGGGGAATAGGTTTTACCGTTCCTGCATTTAAGGCAGTGATAGTATGTACAACGAGTTCAGCACCTGCAGTTTTTATTTTTTCATGCAGGCTGCCAGCTGTTTCGTAAGGTTGCAGGGGTATTTTCTCTTGAAAAAGAATTTTTCCCGTGTCGATTTGGTGATCCAGCAGGAAAGTGGTCACACCGCTTTCTTTTTCGCCGTTGATGATGGTCCAGTTAATGGGTGCTGCACCCCGATAATCGGGCAGGAGAGAGGCATGCAGGTTAAATGTTCCTTTGGGTGGGATAGACCACACACTTTCCGGTAGCATGCGAAAAGCCACCACCACTTGTATATCGGGTTTGCAGCTTTTCAGTTCGCTGATGAATTCCGGAGATTTCAGATTTTCCGGTTGTAAAACCGGAATATTGAGGGCGACAGCCAGTTCTTTTACGGGAGATTGTTTGATTTTTCTGCCACGGCCGGCAGGGCGGTCGGGGGCTGTAACAACTGCTACCACCCGAAAACCATTACTGACCAACTCCTGCAACACATGTGAAGCCAATTCAGGCGTACCCATGAAGACTATACGCGGACTTTTCTCGGGTGAGGTGTACATTTACCAGGGGTCGTCGAATGGATCAACCAAATCAAAATCATCGGGCATCATCAGGTCTTTCAGCTCAGCCATTCGCAAAGCGGCAGCAGCGGCTTCCACTCCTTTGTTACCATGCTTTCCGCCGGCACGATCTTTTGCCTGTTCGAATGTATCGGTGGTCAGTACACCGAAAATAACAGGAGTAAAATGGTCCAGTGCCACCTTCATACAGTTTTGTGCCACTGCCTGGGATATGAATTCAAAATGCCGTGTTTCTCCCTGTATCACGCATCCAATACAAATAATTGCATTCAATGATTGCGTTTCGGCAAGCATAGCGGCAGCCTGTGGCAACTCATAGCTGCCCGGCACACGCACGGTGATGATGTTGTTTTCTTCAACCCCGCTGGCTTTGAGCGTTTTCATTGCTCCTTTGTACAGGGCGTCGGTGATTTCGCTGTTCCAATCTGAGACAACAATGGCAAAATACAGATCACTACCATCAGGCAGAGATTGATCAGCTGAAGACGAAAGGTTTTTTTGCTTGGCTGCCATGTATGCGTATTTTATAAAAACAGGATAGGGATTTACATCCGATGTTTTGCACGTGCAATGAATTTATCTATATCCCTGGCTTCGTTTGAATCTGCAAAATCCCTTTGTATCCGTTCATAACGCCTTAATGCTTCCGCATATTCGCCCTTGTGCTCATACAAAAGGCCTGCCTTTAAAAGGAATGCCGGTGTGGTAAGGTTATTGGGCTGATGGCGGTAAGCGCTGCGATAGTACCTGGCTGCACGCTGCAAATCACCCAGTTCCCAATAGGCATCACCAATAGCACCATAGGCCATGGCACCTAACATCTGATCCCTCTTGCGGAAACGTTGCAGATGATCGATTCCTTCTTTAAATTCACCCATGTTGATCAGACTGATACCTGCATAATAACGGGCAAGATTTGCTGCTTTTGTCATGCGATACCCGGAGATGATATCAAGGAATCCGGGAAATTCACCATCTCCCTCAAGTGCCAGCTCAAATTCTTCCGCCTGAAAGTATTTTTCCGCCATAAACATCTCTGCCAGACCTTCCCTCTCGCGGGGCTCCAGGATAAAACGGGTATAACCAATATAACCGGCAATGAGCAGAACGATAATGGCAACCGCAGAAATGAGGATATTTTGGTTGCGCTCAATAAATTGTTCCGTCTTACCTAAGGCTTCTTCAACGGCTACAATATTTTTTGCTTCTTGTTGTGACTTTTTACTTTTTGCCATGGTAGATTTAATTTAGGGTGCAAAATTACATTAATTTTGTTTGCTGCAAATCATTTTAGGGTTTTTTTTGCCCCCGTTAAAACATATATCCGCTAAAGCCGTTTTTTTTCAGGATACGAAGTAAAACTGACATGCCTACATACAGAACCGGCCTTGTGGCCCTCACCTTACTGATTGTTGCCATTTTTCTGGGATCATGCCGCGACGATAGCTATGATACTGATCCTTCCCTAAAACTGACTTTTTCCAGGGACTCCCTCTTGTTTGATACTGTATTTACCAACGTTGGATCAGCTACACGCTCATTCAGGGTCTATAACGAGCACAACCGGCGGGTGCGAATCTCAACGGTAAGGCTGGCTGGCGGTGCACAATCCTATTTTCGCATGAATGTTGACGGTCGGTCAGGTACCACGCTGCATGACATCGACATAGAAGCCAATGACAGCATTTTTGTATTTGTTGAAGTTACAGTTGACCCTGTCAATCAAAATCTTCCGCTGATCATTGTGGACAGTATCGAGTTCAATATCAATCAGAATATCCAGGATGTGAAGCTTGTAGCCTGGGGTCAGGATGCCCATTTTATCCATCCGAATTTTACTGATCCCAATGGATTGGAATACCACAGAATATCCCAGGACACGGAATGGACAGCCGATCTGCCTTATGTTGTTTACGGTCTGGCTGTAGTGGCCCCGGATGTAACCCTTCGCATGAAGGAGGGCGCACGCATACACATGCACAACAATGCCAGCCTGGTATTCCTTGCCAGATCAAGCCTGAAAATTGAAGGCAGTCCGGATGAACCGGTAACCATACAGGGTGACCGACTGGAACCCTTTTATCAAAACCAGCCCGGCCAGTGGGGAAGGATTTGGCTTACGGCTACCAGTAAGGACCATGTTGTGGAACATGCAATCATTAAAAACGGTAGTGTAGGCCTGCACGTGGACACTCTCGGACATCCCACCAATCCTACTTTGCAGATCAGAAACACCATCATCAAAAACAAAAGTATTGCCGGCTTGTTTGCACAGG
>SKTQ01000277.1 GCA_007122505.1 Bacteroidales bacterium
GAATATGATTACAAAAGAACCCAGAGTCAACATATGGGCTGGCGATATAATAACAGTTGGACAAACTATTATGGCTATTGCCAAGAATCTCCTTTTTATGAAAAATTAAGTTCCTACTTGCTGAAATTACAAAAACTTGATACAATACTACAGACTACAACAAATTATTATTATAATATAAAATCGGCACACCAGAAAGACAGTATCGTTATTCAACAAGTAAAGGTTTTCAATGACCTAAAGTTATTATCAAAAATTGAAACTAATACTTCAACAAATGATAAAGAAATAAAAAGAATAAAATATGCTGATGATTATAATTTGAATTATCCGTGGTTAAATTCATTTAAAAAAGATGGAAATCATGCAGTGGGTATTCCAATTGATATTAGGAGCTATATAGAGAGGGGTGGTGTTCGTTATTTGGTTGATGGAATAACCAATCAATACAATAGTTATGGGAAAATGACCAAGCAGTACAATTTTTATTCTGATATACCTGATTCAACTTTGGAATGGAGTCCTGATGTTTTTTTATCCCCAAGGTTTGAATTGGAGAATGAATATATCTATGATAATGATAACAACTTGATTGAACTTAAATCAAGAAGCAGCAACATTGCTTTTGTCTGGGGCTACGAGAAGCAATACATTATTGCAAAAATCGAAAACCTTGAAAACATCGGCGAAGATTTGAATGATATAATTAAGTTACTTGATGAATTTGACACTGATCTCTCCGAAACTGATCGGGATTCGATCATAAATATTAATAATCAAATTAGAACGGAGGCTCCTGCAAATACTATGATCACTACATACACCTATAAGCCACTTGTAGGAATTACCTCTATCACCGACCCCCGTGGGCGATCGGTATTTTATGAATATGATGGCCTAAACCGTTTAATCAAAATCCGAGATCATGAGCATAAAATTTTAGAAGAATATCAATACCATTATGCCGATCCAACTTCTGACTAGACATGTAAAGAAAGCCTTTTAATGTTTAAAACATATTTTTTGATATGAAAACAAAACTACTCATCTTTTTAATTACGCTATTACCCTTTTTGCAAAGCACTGCTTCCGACACCTTATTTTTGGGTGCAAAAGAACCTTATTCAATTTACGGACAATATGATTTTTATGCAGGACGGCTTACCGGTGGAATAGACAAACAAAAACTACATACCGGCGGTTTTACCGGTTCTCTGATTTTTGGGCAGGATACCCTGAAAAGTGCTGATATCCGTAGTGGATTTTTAGGTGTTACTGATAGCCTTGATCAGTGGATGTGGTATAAAAAAATTGACGGCCAGGGATTTAACCAGGTGAATGCCGCACTCGAATATCAAAATGGTTGGATTGTAGCAGGGGTATTTTCTGACACAATACAGCTAGGAAATACAATGATGATATCCCAGGCTTACCAAAATGTTTTTCTTGCATATGTGAACAACCAGGGGGAGATTATATCTTCACAGCAAATAAACCTTACGCCTGCCGGGGGTAAACAATTTTTGCAAAAAGGACACAATAATTCCATACTTTTTGGGGCAGAGTTTACCGGGCAATTCCTACATGGTGATTCAACCTATCTCTCGCAAGGTACTCGTAATGTACTTATTGCAAAGCTTAACACAACAGGTGATATTGAAGAAATTGCCATTGCAAGTTCCAGGGCTGCTTTAGACCTTCGTGTTTTTGAGAGTTTGCCCGGAGGCAAGTTGCTGGTTGGAGTAGGTTACAGCGATACTTTACATTTTGGCGATCATACATTGGCAAATTCAGGAGCAAGTGATTTTGTACTTGCCCGTTTTAGCAGAAATCTGAATCTTGAGCAATTCAAGACTTCTTCCGGAGGTGGAGAAAAGACCATAAAAGGAGCAACGAGACACCCGGGTGGTTTTGTTTTTTTTGGCGAGTATTCGGGGGAGTTTACATGGGATGACCATAATTTTCCACAAGAAAATGGCAGACATATATTTATGATCAAACTGGTAGGTAATGGCAATCTTGTCTGGAAACAAAGTCTCAATGGATATTCTCAAAAGAATGCAGTTGATATTGTGCCAGGAGATCAAAACCATCTTTATTTGCTTGCAAATTTCCGCGGAAGTATGACTTTATTTGATCAGGAATATGTAACTGAGGATTTTAACTATCAATGGTTTATTGCAAGATTTTCGCCTTCAGGTGATTTCCAATGGTTAGAATTTGCCGAAAATGAAGAAAACTTATTTGCATCCGTTTTTGCTGGAACAGAGCCTGGAAAGCTTAGCCTGTTAGGCGTAAACAGGTTCAGTAGTCCTTCATTGTTTAACCATGCACTTGACAGTATTGGCAGGGGATTGTTTTATATGGATCTCCTAGATTGCGAATTTGCAAAGAAGCCCGGATTGCCTGAAGACACAGTTTTTTGCGGACCAGGCGTGCTCTTTGCCGATGATGAGTATGCTTCAGCATTGTGGAACAATACTACCGAAAGCCTGACTTACCTGGTAGAAACGACAGGCTGGGTGCATGTTGAGCTAACCGACAGATTTGGGTGTATAGTATATGACACTTTGTTTGTTGAAGTATTACCTCCTTTTGATATTGAAATCACGGGACATGAAAATATATGTCCAAATGGTGGTATTACCATTTTAACGGTTGATACTGATGCAGATGTAACCTGGAGTACAGGTGAAACAGGAAACCAGTTGTTTGTTCAGGAAACAGGAGAGTATTATGCCCAGGCAGTTAATATTCATGGTTGCCAGGCTGAAGACTCTTTTATAGTGGCGAACTTTGAGTTACAACCTCCACTGCTTAATGAATATTATATGATTGATTCTTATGATACACTTGAACTTTTCCCAGGTGAATACGCTGCATATAGTTGGTCTGATGGCCAAAATGGAGCAATTTTTACGATTTACGGACAGGACTTCGGGGAAGGAACGTATAATTATTCTGTTGAGCTTACCGATTATAATGCCTGTGTGCAGCAATTTGATTTTATGGTAGATATTTTTGATGCACAAACTTCTTCCGGCGAAGTAGCTAATGATCCACCTTCCGGATATGAGACAACATCAACAATAAACCTTGCTGATGGATTGATAAAAATTATTAACCAGGGTGAAGAATGTAACTTTATCCTTTACCCCAATCCGGGCAAAGAAGCCATTTATCTTACTGATATTACAATTCCTTATGAGATGTATGACAAGAACCGGTTAAACATTGAGTATTTTATTTTTGGCAGCCGTGGAGAATTGGTGTCAAAACAAGAAAAAGACCATCATACACTGCCCTGGAAGATCAGTGAAGTTGAAAGCCTATCGCCCGGTACATATCACTTTGCATTGCTGATTAACAAAAAGCTTTGCACTGTAAATAATCTGATAATTCTGCCCTAAACTCTATATGCCATGAAGAGAAAAGCACCATATATAATAGTTTCCTTGATAATAATATCAATGCATCTATCTGTTACCGTAGAGCTGTTTTCATCTCCACCCCCAAATGATGTTTCCACGGTTAAAAATTATATTATTACGTTAACACCTCGTGTGCCATTATTAGACACAATAAATCTCGACAATCAGGTAAACCCCGTTAATGTAAAACGTACAATCAGATACTTTGACGGGCTTGGGCGAGAAATACAGCGCATAGGTTATAAACAAGGTCCTTTAATAGACGGACAAAAGGGTCATATTATTCAACCGGTTGTTTATGATGATTTTGGAAGGATTTCTAATAATCACCTTCCATACGTAAATTCTAATCAAGGTGGCGAGTACCGAAACTCCTGGCTTACGGAGAAAAATCAGTTTTATATATCGTTATATAATCAAAGTGATGCACTTGCCTCTCTTTCCATTACAGAATATGACAACTCACCTTTAAACAGGGTAGTGGCTCAACTAGGCCCTGGTGCTAGTTGGCATGCAACCGGTAAAATGATAGATTATCAATATTCTACTAATACTGAAAATGTTATAAAATACCAAGTTAATAATAGTGATGGTGTTTTGGATATGGAAGGGGATTATTCTTCAGGTGCCTTATTCCAAAAAACCACAACTGATGAAGACGGCCGTTTTACAACTCAATGGACTGACTTCCAGGGCAGGGTTGTTCGCACCGATCAGGGAAGCGATGATTTGGTAGCAACTACTTATTATGTATATGATGATTTTGGGTTGCTGAGATGGGTATTACCACCAAATTTTTCTGATAATCCTACAACACCTTTATCTCTAGATAATCATAAGGCAAAAAATCTTTGCTATTATTATGAATATGATTCAAGAAGAAGATTAATAAAAAAACAACTACCCGGTGCTGACCCTGTATTTTACGTTTACGACAACCGCGACCGTCTGGTTTTGAGTCAGGATGGAAATCAAAGAGCAAAAAATTCAAACCAGTATACCATTCATAAATATGACGAATTTAACAGGCTGATTTATTCTGCTGAATTTATTTCTTCGTATTCCTATGAATACCTTGAATTTCATATTAATAACGGGTATGTAAATAGTATTTACGCTGAAGTAAGTGAAACTAATATATTCCTTGAAAACAGTTGGGATACCCCCCCTGGTTGGTTCAATTCCAGCTGGAACTATAACGCAGAACCCGGTTTTGAAAACTCTGATGATTATCCTGAAAGTGCTTCGTCGAATTTGAAGGGCTTACTTGTTGCAAGCAGAGAGCGCACACTACAACCAAATGGTAATTTTGGAAGTTGGTTAAAAACAAAATTTTTCTACGACGAAAAGGGCAGATTGATTCAGCGTCAACAAAATACGGATGCAAACAGTAAAATGACCGAGTCAATGCTGCTAAGCTGGAATGGTGAATTGCTGGAGAGCATAGAGGAACATAATTATGTTAGAGCTGAAAGAGGAACTGTTTCTATCAACACCACCAATCGAATTCATAAAGAATACCAGTACGATCATTCAGGTAGATTAATAGAAACCAACTACAAATTAATCCCACATGAAGGTGATGTATTAGAGTATGTCTCCGAATTGGAGTACGACCCCCTGGGCAGAATTAATAAAGAAAAAATAGATAATAGTATTACCTTTACCAATCAATACAACATCCGAAACTGGATTACTCAAATGAGTGCTTTCGACTCTGACAGTGATTTTTTTGAACTTGAGCTCAAATATGAGAATGATGCCGAAACGCCTCAATTTGCCGGAAACATAAGTGCTGCGGTGTGGGCATCAATGGAGGGAGATGAGCAAAAGTATGAGTTTGAATATGACGGACTGAACCGTATATCGCAGGCTGATTATGGTAGTGATGTTGTGCCTGCCATCAACGGCCGGTTTTCTACCACATACCAATATGATTTACAGGGTAATATTCTACAATTAACACGAAATGGTGCACTAGACTGGTTAGGAACAGCTTATGGGCAAATAGATAATTTAAGCTATTACTACAATGGCAATCAACTTCAGAACGTATATAACTTTAGACGTAATCTTAGCCCCTTTGGTTTTAACAATCATGGTTTGCCTAAAGATACAATAAAACCTGTTTATCAATACGATGCCAATGGCAACATGGTAAAAGATCATCGGTTGTCAAAGGCCATCCGTTATAACTTATTAAATTTACCAAGGAAAATAGAGTTTAAGATTAAGTCAGTTTCTGGTGCCCCTACATCCATAAGTTTCAACAACGCCTCCAAAGTTATTAAATACACCTATACTTCCAGCGGCCAAAAGCTCAGCCAGCAACTCATTGAGGATGGTAATCTCGGCACACTCCGCGATTATGCCGGGCCGTTTGTGTATGTAAACAATGAGTTGGCATGGGTAAATTCACCTCATGGGCGCATCATTAACCGAGGGCTTGCTCATGACAGTCATAAATTCGTAAAGGAGTTCCACATCCGTGATCACCTGGGCAATACCCGCGTCGTATTGGAGCAAGATGGAAACACCAACTATTCCACCACACATATTGCCGATTACTATCCCTTCGGCATGGAGATACAAAGAGGCGGCCTGTCCCCACGCCTCAGGACCCGGTACGGCAATAAACTTGATAATCGCTATCTTTACAACGGCAAAGAGCTCCAGGATGATTTCGGACTGAACTGGTACGATTACGGAGCGAGGTTTTATGACCCGCAGATTGCTCGCTTTCACTCGGTTGACCCATTAGCAGAGAAGTTTGCTTTTCAGTCGCCCTATGTATATGCCGCTAATAACCCAATACGGTTTATTGATTACATGGGAATGAGTGCGCAGGAAGGCCAATACGTCAAAGGCCCGTATGGTATTATGTTGCATATTAGTTCAGTTTCGTGGTATTCGGGTATAACTTATGATAGGGATGGCAATCCATTAATCAGAACCC
>SKTQ01000143.1 GCA_007122505.1 Bacteroidales bacterium
CAGCGGATCAGGGGGCCGGCAATTGCTCTGTTTTTCGCAGTGCCTTTGGTGAGACTCATGATGCAGTCGGGGCAAAACCCAAATGAGCTGATAAGCATGCCATTGGCGATGGCCCAGTATGTAGCACAAAAAACAGGTGCCGTTTGGCCCCTGATCAGCCCTTTTACAGGCTCCCTGGGAACGTTTATGGCCGGCTCCAACGCTGTATCAAACATGCTCTTTTCCTTGTTTCAGTATGCCGTTGCCGATGAAATGGGAATCTCCCGGACCATCGCTTTGAGCCTTCAGAACATGGGCGGAGGTGTGGGCAATATGATTGGTGTTCACAATATCATTGCCGCATGTGCAACAGTAGGATTGGCAGGCCGTGAAGGAGAGCTGCTGAAAAAGAATATTATCCCGGTGATCATCATGGGATTGATTGGGGGTATTGCAGGGGCAATCCTGATTTACAGCAGTATCTGGCAATTATTCTGATCACCAAAACCCGGATGTATCTCAGGATGGTGATGTTTGACAGGACGTTACAGGTCTTTCCTGATCATACCGCCTTTGGCACTGTCAACAGTTACAGATAATCTTCGGCCGCCTTCAACGATCCATCTGACGGTGACCGTGCCCATACCCGGAAAATTGTTCACTTCGATCACTGCAGGATCATGCAACTGCTCTTCTACAACGTTGAGATCCCTGTTTTCCACGATCATACCGGCCAGCACCTTGCCTCCCTCAATGCTGATGTAGTTGGGGCGTTCGATACGGTTGCGAATGTCTATTCCGGCATGTGTTGGGATCAGACGGGTGTTGGCAATAACAGCAGTCACTTCACGAAGGCCGCCTCCCAAATCACGGGCACTTAACTCGGCAATCTCCAGGCGCGGTGTATGATAAGCATGAAACAAGGTGAATGCCATCAGCCGGTGCAATTCCTGTTCCAGCAGGAAGCCGGGATTTATTCTGATATAGTTCTTCTTGAAACCACCGATCTGGATTTCACCAAATTGCGGGTGATCATAGTCTTCCCAGGGCACAAAAGCATCTTTAAACAACAGATACTTGTCGAACGTAAAATAATCCTCATGAAAACCCCATCCCCAGCCACCGGTGGGCTCTTCATTAAATAAATAATAGCGGGAGAACATTTCAGAGGTAAAGGTAAAAATGCCACGCATCATGTGAAACCAGTCGATCTGGCCGCCGTAAACGGTGTAAAGGTCCTGGTAAAGCACTAAATAATCATAACCGGGTATGATTTTTTCGCCCAATGCGCCTAAGGCATCATACACTTGTACATCTTCACGAAGGTAGAGTCTTTCATCTTCGCGTGCGCCGGGACCTCTCAGCAACATACCCCCGGTATTGTGATGGGTGATCGAACCGGCAATATTGGGATGATCCATCACAAAATCACGAACGGCCCTTGTTTCGGGCAAAGAAAACGGGTACAGATAAGCACCGCGCTGCACGTAATCGGGTTGCCAGTTCCAGCCCCAGTCGCGGTTATGGTCGTAGCGACCTGCTTCCGGGTCTTCATTGAGCCTTCCATCACCGTCACGGTCGATCCCTTCCCAGCCAAGAAGCTCCCATTCACCGAATTGTCCCGGAGGAGCGAGTACGATGCGGCGCGGATCATTGGGATCGGTACGCCACTGCCCATAGGGGTTACGGCGACGCATTTGCGTAATATGGCCATCGCCGTTGAGGTCATCAAAGCCATCCTCCCCGGCAATGCCATCACCATCATCATCCAAGGGCATGGTTCCGCTGCGGGGTGTGCTGAACGTGTTGGGCTGGTTCATATAATGATCCCGCCCGTCGGGGTTCATCACCGGCAGGATATAAAACACTTTTTCGTCCAAAAGGTCTGTAATGAATGAGTTGTTACCGTATTTTTCCGCAAGATACCAGGCAGTGTACAGAGAAACTTCGGCAGTCTGGATTTCATTGGCGTGAATGTTTCCGTCAATCCAGAAACCCGGCTTTTCATCATGGGGTTTGTTATTCTTACTGGTAACGGTCAGTAACCAAAGATCGCGATTATCATAGCTTTTGCCAATGGACTCCAAAGAGATGAGATCCGGGAAGGCAGCCACCAACTGTTCGTAGATTTCCAGCAGGCCTTCATTGGTATAATAACGGTTCCAGCTTACAGGAACCTTCGGATCAACAGGTGTTCCGGATGCCTTGAAAAAATTTCCAACCGCACGGCCATCTGCAACCTGTGCCTGCAAAGGCATCATCAAAAAAGACAATAAAAGGGAAAAAACCGATAATTTTATGATTGAATGATTCATTTGTGTAAAGTTTTTTACAATGATATGTTTTTCTCACTGAAGCCAGAAGATTCGGCACCCACGACAATTCTGACATTGCCACGACCGTGAATGAGCCAGCTTCTTGTAACGGCTGACCGGCCTTCAATGGCGCCTAAGACTTCAACAGGTTTACCGCTGACCATTTGCTGGCCATCTTCCAAAGTGGTCCGGATAACCGTTTTTTGTTTCCAGCGGAGTATTTCACCTGTTTGAGAAGCCGTGGGAAAGCTCCCCTTATTCATAATGTGTGCCGTAACCCTGTGAAGATCGCGGCCGAGTGTTTCCTTTTCCAGGCGAACAATGTCAATTACCGGCCTTAAAGCCGCCACATCAAGGATAAAATCGGTATGTTTCCTTGCAAGATCGGCAACCATTGCGTATGGTGGATTTTTCATGGCAAAAGGGACAATTCCACCAATTTCCACTGGCTGATCAGGGAAATCGGGATGGGCCACCTCTGTCCAGGGAACCACCACATCGGTGATTTCGTTTGATTCGGCCCAACGCAGAAACCTCAGCTCCTTACTATTGTAAGGATCGGGTGTGTCGGTTTCAGTTTCTGGAAGAGTCCAGCCGGGTGTAGAAAAACTGAAACGTCCGTAATGATAGTAAGCCCATTGAAAAAAGTCGCCATTGCCGGCTTGAGAAGCTTTGGGCAGATCATCACCAAGGTGTTTACGGTACAACTGGCTGATCATTTCGTTGATGGCGATATCATTCCTTTTCCAGCCTGTATGGATCCGTGCAGATGCAGCCTGTTCATTGTATTTAAGGGGTTCACTGAGGTTGTTGGCATCCCCGAGGGTGATTACGGCATAAACATTTTTTGCATCGAACAGGAAATCGGCGATGGCGCGTGTTTCTGTTTCAGAAACGGCATGCGGACCGGCACCCGGCTGAAATGCCGGATACTGAAACGTGAAATTCCTGTCAAACACCACTCCCCTCACATCATCGTCATGAACCCTGCCGTGACGGTCGGCCCGAAGGCCCTCACGGTACAGGCGGTACTCACCCCGCTCTCCCTTCTCACTCCGAGCCTTAACCATTACCCGCTCATCGTCAGGATGAGTTATCCACGAGCCTGCGGGATCCTTGATGCGCATCATGGTGATCATTCCATCCCCGTTGAGATCGATGAATGGTGGCTTATCCGGATCAGCCGTACGATCGCGGATAATGATATTGTTGTTGTATAACCTTTCATACTGCAAATCAGCAAAATATTGACTCCGCGCGTCGGGCGACATGTCAGGAAACACATAAAAGGTAACTGAATCTAGCAATTGTCTGATTTGCGCCTCCCCGCTTTTTGCCAGCAATATCTCTGCAAACTGCAGGGCTAACTCACTGCCCAGCAAATGATCACCGGAAACGCCTCCAACGATTGCCAATGCGGGACGGTTTTGGGTATCGCCGGCACCGATCGTCAGCAAATGGACCGGTTTACCACCGGCGCTTTGGGCAAGGGTGGTCAGCCTGGATAATTCAGGTTGCGCACCGGCAAGTTTTTCCAGACGTTCACGCATTTTTTCATGATCCGGGTATTCGGAAAGGGTGTTTTCATCATTGAGCAGAACCTTGCTGAAAACAGGCTTAGTTGTTGATCCGAGCCATAAAAACAAGAAAAGAGCCGGCATCAACAGTTTAATCTTGGATAACATCATCATCAATAAAATAAGTAAAAAAAATATGGGTTGTGGTATGACAGGCCCATGCCCATTGTTTTTCGCATAAGCTAAGCAAAGATGATAAAAAATCAGATACAATAGGAAAAATTATTCCACATGGAAGAAGGAAACCGGGAAATCTTCTGACCGCAATGTTTCAGCCATCAGGATGTTGCCGCTCTCTTTGTCAATGTAATATCTCAATATGCTGAAGCGTCTGTGGTAGCGGTCGTATATATGGAGCATCGGATGATATAACGTTGTTGGGAATCCGGTCAGATCTACCGCCCAAACCTCCACTTCTTTTCCATCTAATGGCAAAAACATTGTGCCTCTTACGCTTAGTCTGGATACGACCGGGTCGATACTTGTTTCAGGGCCCTTTTCTTCAGAATCAGCACCATAAAGATCAACCAACAAGTTTTTGAACACCAGGTCTTTTTCAAAACCATCATAATACTCAAGTGAAGATACGATCATATTTATCTGAAAGGGATCATACACTCTTTGGGTAATAGGTTTGCTGGCAGTAATATGGCCATAATCTTCTGAGATTCGATTGAAACGCACACTGTCGCCCAGATAATAAACCTCAAGTTTGGTATTTTGACGTAAGCCCAAATTTTCTAAGACATAGCTTTTCCGGAAGGGCATGCCATCATTGGTAAGTACCAATTGGTATTCAGTAAGATCGTTGTACCATTCAGGATTTGATTCCAGTCTGTTCATCGAACGGCAGTTTTGTGCATACCATATCTCCAGTGATTGCAAAAAACCCCTAAGATCACTATAGGGCCTTACATTATTGGCGTATTTAAGGAAAGCCGTTTTGTACTGCTCCATGAATTCTATTTCATCCACAGTTGGGTCATCAAGGCCCTCTTCACCAAAAAAACCGGATCCAAGCAAATCCTGTATGATCATCCTGTTCATCTGCTCACATCCGTAACGCCCTCCCTGTTTGTTGTCATGCACTTCAAAATGCATTTCCAGAATATAACCTTCCGTTGAAGGAACAACTCGCTCGTAAAAATATAATCCCGCTTCTCTGTCGTGAAACCTTATCTCATAGTCCGGATTAAATGTAAAGCCTTCACTCTCCGATGCATAAGATAGTGTACTGATAAGTAGCACCAGCACGGGCAAAAGACAGGCAGTTATCGACATATGTTTCTTGTAAGATGCTTTATTGTCGGGTGGTTCAGATGTAAAAAATTGTTTCATGATGTTGTTTTTTGATTTAATGATTTAATTGTAGACGTTTTTTAGGCATTTTTCACGTCTCTTGTCAGGTCAGTTGGCGGGTAGTTAAAGATTGAGACGTCGTATTTTCCAAGGAGTTCAGCAAATGTCCGTTTAGTCAATCCTGCTAATTCAGCGGCTTGTCCTAATGAAAGTTTTCCTTTTTCGTAAAGTGTTGAAGCAACTATCATTGCTATATCTTTATCGTCAAGGTCAACGGTGTCTGGTATTTTAAAATTTACTGTTTTCATACAAACAAAGATAGTCAATATCTGAAAATTGTGTCTTAAACGGTAGCTTTTTTCTACGCTGTTGAACTAAATCCGATCCATTTGCAATTAAGAATGCAAATACCATGAGAACTCCAAAAAGTCCTTTTATGTATGTTAGGTGCGTCATCTCCATACCATTATGAGTTAGGTTTTGCAGCTTTACACTCCATTAAAATTACAGATCTTGTATTTAGTACTTCACTTTCATTTAAACACTGAACCCCCACTTGTGTACATGTACTGTTATGCGTTCGGCATTTTTAGTAGGTTACTCGTTGTCTGTTCAGTTCTACGTTGAAGTTCACTTTTGCACCTAGTGCTTCAAATACTTTGAGAATAGTTTCAAACCTTGCATTTTTTACGCTATTCTCGATTTTTGAAATTTGTGCTTTCTGAACGCCAACAAGTTTGCCCAACTGCTCTTGTGTTAGGTTACGTTCTTGTCGGGCTTGCTTTATGGCTTGTCCAAGCAAGTCAATACGCAACTCGTTTTCAAACGCATCACGTCTTTTTGTTCCACGTTTACCGATGTGCTTGTCAATCATTGTGTCAAGCGAAACGGTTTTGAATTTGTCTGCCATAATTATTCCCTTTTTATTTTATTTTCGAAATACTGTTTTCTTATTCCCTCAGCTTTTTTGATTTCTTTTGCCGGTGTTTTTTGTGTCTTTTTCAAAATTCCGTGTGTAGCAATTACCAGTGTTTCACTTTCTTCCGTTTTGTCCCAAAATGAGAAAAGTCGGTATGCTTTGCTGTTATACATAGTCCTAAACTCCCAAATAAAGTCATTTACTTTTTTGAATAGTTCATCGTCGTTTACGAATTGAGATTTTTTTATGTTGTAATAAATTTACTCTCTCGTTTTATCGTCAAGGTTTTCTAA
>SKTQ01000249.1 GCA_007122505.1 Bacteroidales bacterium
AACGACTTGGCGCTGGGATACAAAATCGCCAGTTTTTGGGCGGGGCAGGAGGGTAGTCTGTTGTTCTGGATCCTCTGCCAGGTGGTTTTCGGGCTTTTGCTCATGCGTTTTAACCGGCAGTGGGAAATGCATGTGATGACCATTTTTTCGTTGTCGCAGGTCTTCATGGTGAGCATGTTGCTGGGTTTGCGCTTCGGCGGTTTTAGCATTGGGCTTGATCCTTTCCTTTTGCTTCGGCTGGCGCCGGAAAATATTGCCAACCACTTTTTTCATAATCCCGAATACCTTTCCCTGATAACCGATGGCAACGGGTTAAACCCATTGTTGCGCAACTTCTGGATGATGTCACATCCGCCGGTAACGTTCATTGGTTATGCGGCCGTTCTTGTACCGTTCGCATTTGCCCTGTCCGGGTTGTGGACAGGAAAGTTTCATGACTGGATCAGACCGGCACTTCCATGGACCATCCTCGGGGTGTTTTTCCTTGGCGCCGGCATCCTTCTTGGTGGCGTTTGGGCATATGAATCACTGACATTTGGTGGTTTCTGGGCCTGGGATCCCATCGAAAATGCATCCCTGGTACCTTGGCTCATATTGGTGGCGGCACTCCACCTGATGCTGATCTCACAAAAGAAACGACACAGCTATGCCCCGGCATTCCTGTTTTCCATCCTGGCGTTCGTATTTGTCATTTATGCAACCTATCTCACGAGAAGTGGGGTGCTGTCAGACACTTCCGTACATTCTTTCGGCAGCGATGGCATGGGCCTGCACATTCTGATATATATGTTCTCCTTCCTCTTCATGGGGTTAGCCTTGCTGTTCAAAGAATTCAGGCGGCTGCCTTCAAAGGACAGCGAAAACATGTTTACGCGCGACTTCTGGCTCTTTATAGGTGCCCTGGTCCTGGTGCTCAGTGCTTTTCAAGTCATTTTCAGCACATCCATACCGGTTTTCAATAAATTCTTTGGCACCGAACTCGCGCCACCTACCGACGTGGTAAACTACTATAACAACTGGCAGCTGCCTTTCGCCGTGGTAATTGCATTGCTTTTGGGATTTACACACTTCCTGCGATGGGGCCGGAACGAACCACGCAGATTCATCACCCGTGTAAGCTTATCGTTCATACTCGCCATTGTTTTTACCATCCTGATTGCCGTTTTATATGGCATCAACGGTATCGGCTATGTTTCAATGCTGTTTGCATCCCTGTTCGCTTTGTTTTCTTCATTGGATATGATGCTGCGCTTTCCCAAACAATATATCAGCACGGGCGGCGCCATCAGCCATATCGGCATGGCATTGTTTTTACTGGCCATACTGCTTACCTTTTCCAAAAAAACAACCATCTCTGAAAATACCTCCGGCTATTTCCTGGGAAATGGATTTCCCGAAACGGAAAATCTGCTGCTGATCAAGGGAGAAGTATTGCCAATGGGTGAATTTTATGTCACCTATGCAGGCCGCCGGTTCGACGGTGAACGTATTATTTATCAGGTGGATTTTCTCAAAACAAACAAAAAAGGAGAATATTTCAAGGTGTTCAGCTCCTATCCGTCAGTACTCCTTAATGAAAGAATGGGCAATGTGTATGAACCTTTTGCCAAAGTATTTCCTTTGCGGGATATTTTTACCTATGTCACTTTTGCCGACCTCAGTGAAGAAGCAACGCCCGAGCCCTATAACCTCATCGATGAGATCAGCATTGCCGTGGGCGACACCATTACCGTTAACAACAACAGCCTGATCTTTCATTCCATTGAAACACGTGACCCCGGAGAAGGTTCCGGAGCCGATGATGCAAAAGTAGTAGCCATCATGGAAATGTTTACCCATTTCGGGGATAGCTATCCTGTTGAGCCTGCGTTCCTGTTTATTGGGGGCAATATTTTTTATGAAGACCACGTGATCAAAGAGTTGGATTTGAAATTTCGATTTCGAATGCCTTCTGATCAGCCAAATACCATACAGCTGGAGATCTATGAAGAGAACCTGGAATTCATCATCATCAAAACAGTGATTTTTCCATTTATAAATTTGCTCTGGTTCAGTATTGTGGTATTGCTGGCAGGTTTATGGATCTCTTACAGAAGTCGCCGAAAGGCCGCATTAAAAAGGCGCAAACCATGATAAATCAGGAATGTGCTGACAAAAAATGAAGGACATGTTATGAAGGTAGTGATCCTGGGATCGGGAAATGTGGGAACACATCTTGGAAGGGCTTTTATAGCCGGGGGCAATGACGTACTTCAGGTTTACAGCCGCCGCATGGAGTCTGCCACGAAACTGGCCGGTGAACTTGGTTGTGCATTTACCACCCGCACAGATTCGCTGAATACCGCCGCCGATGTCTATGTCATTGCCGTTACGGATGATGCCATAGCGGATCTGGCCGCACGTTTCCCGCTGAAAGAAAAGCTGCTGGTGCATACATCCGGAACCACACCCATGGATGTTTTGCAAACCGGGAGTTCACGCATTGGTGTGTTTTACCCTTTGCAAACCTTTTCCAAAGAGGTACCGGTAAGCTTCCGGAATATTCCTGTTTGCCTGGAAGCCGCAGCCGGGTCCGATATGCAGCAACTGGAAATCCTTGCCCGCAGCCTTACCGGCAAGGTTTACCGGATCGACAGCACCGACAGGCAGAAACTGCATGTGGCGGCCGTGTTTGCCTGCAACTTCGTAAACCATATGTATGCGGTTGCGGCAGATATCCTGGAAGAACAAGGATTGCCCTTTGACCTGCTGCGACCGCTTATTGAAGAGACCGCCCGAAAGGTGATGAAAGGTGAACCCGACGATATGCAAACCGGTCCCGCGCGCAGAAAAAACCAAAAAGTGCTGGATAAACATTCAGAATTGCTTGCAGAGAATCCGGAATACCGTTCACTGTATGTTACCATCAGCAAAAGTATCCTGAAAAAATACCATGCATGATGCATTGACAGGTTTTTGCCTGTGGTGCGGATTATTGAAAAGCTGTTTCACGAAAGTGAAATCAAAAAACATAAACAAACATAGAGCATAACACAAAATCCTATGACAAACTACAAACAGCTATTGTCTGATATAAATACATTTATTTTTGATGTGGATGGTGTGATGACCAGCGGTATTGTATTGCTGAATCCCGGCGGAGAAATGCTTCGCAGCATGAATGTGAAGGATGGCTATGCTTTGCAGTTAGCTGTGAGAAAGGGCTATCGGATCATCATCATCACAGGGGGTAGTTGCGAGGCTGTTAAACAACGCTTTGAACTTCTCGGTATCGATGATGTGTACCTCGGAGTAAGCAATAAACTGGCACTTTTTGAAGAGATCGTGAAAAGGGATAACCTGGATAGACAAAAAATCCTCTACATGGGCGACGACATCCCCGACTATAAGGTGATGCGCGAAGTGGGTGTGCCTGCCTGCCCCGCGGATGCCGTTGAGGAAATCAAAGCCATATCCAAATATATCTCTTCCTTTGAAGGAGGAAAGGGTTGCGCGCGCGATGTGCTGGAGCAGGTGATGCGTATCCAGGATAACTGGTTTGATGATGATGGTTTTCATTGGTAATGATACGTTTTGCCGGAAGGCGCATTACCTTTTGTACATCTAAGCAAAATAAAATGAATCCGGTCATTTCGCTGTAATTATATAACTTGTTTTTGATCAAGCCGGAGAATATCCGGTAATAACATACCTTTCCTGATGAACTTCTTAGATTGTTTTTCCAGATACGATATCATACTCGCCAGCCAGTCGCCGCGCCGCAAGGCTCTGATGGAGGCTGCCGGCATTCCTTTCCGCACCATGGTAAGACCCACCCCTGAGCACTTTCATGATGGTATGCCGCCTGTGGAGGTGGTGTCGTTGCTTTGCCGCGAAAAAGCCGATTGTTTCCCCGATGAACTGAAAGAACCGGATGTGGTGCTGATCACTGCCGACACCATCGTTGTTCACGACGGCCAGATCATCAATAAGCCTGCCGATGCCGCTCATGCTTTCCGGATGCTTTCAACATTGTCGGGCAGCACCCATGAAGTATATACAGGTGTGTGTATTCGTCATCGCGACAAGGAAATCCTGTTTCATGATCATTCCTGCGTTTCATTTTGCCGCCTGGATGATGAAGAGATCAGGCATTACATTGAACAATATGCCCCTTATGACAAGGCAGGCGCCTATGGTATCCAGGAGTGGATCGGGTATATTGGCATCACAGGCATCAGGGGGTCCTACCACAATGTAATGGGGCTGCCGGTGCACAAAGTCTATCAGGCACTGAAGGAGTTGTTGTGTGAATAAACGCAGGCAAGCAGGCTCATTTTATTTCCGTAAATTTGCAATTGGGATTTTCAGATAATCATTCGATGCTTTTTCGGCCACATCAGGTATTATTGGCACTGTTTTGCTTTTTTTTGCTTTGCGCGAAGACCGGCTTGCCTGTTTATGGCGAAGTACCTGTGGTGATTAATGAGGTGATGTCTTCCAACGCATCCACCATCGCCGATGAAGATGGCGACTATGAAGACTGGATAGAGCTCTACAATGCAGGTGAACATACAATTCACCTGTTTGGGTATGGATTATCGGATGATTATGGCAACCCTTTCCGTTGGGTTTTCCCGGATGTAAGCATTGCACCGGGAGATTTCCTGCTGATTTGGGCATCGGGCAAAAACCGAAATAATCCGGCTGTTCCCCTCCATACCAATTTCAGTATCAGCTCGGCCGGTGAAGAGGTGTTGATCACACACCCTAACGGTACAAGGGTAGATGAACTGGCCCCTGTGCACATCCCCACAGATATTTCTTATGGCCGGCAACCCGATGGCGGCGACCAGTGGTTCTATTTCGGTACTCCTACTCCGGGCGAATCTAATTTTACCGAAGGGGCAGTTGGATTGCTTGAAGCACCGGTGTTTTCTCTTACGGGTGGCTTCTTTTCGGAAGATCAGCAGCTGGAGTTGCATCACCCTATGGGAAAAGAAGTAACCATTGTATATACGACCGATGGTTCCGGTCCATGCATCCATAACCTGGAAGGGACCACTTACCTGTACAAAAATGATTACCCTTTCTATCCCAACGATCCATTCGGTGACTTCCTGGAGCGCAATTTCAGGTCTTTTATTTATGAAGATGCGATTATCCTTGCTGACCAAAGCGGGGAAGAGGACAAGCTGGCCCGGATTTCTGCTACGGTGCAGGATATTGCGGAAATTCCCGGACTGCCCGTTTTTACCGGCAATGTGATTCGGGCGAGGGCTTTCAAAGAGGGTTTTCTGCCCAGTGAAATCATTACACACAGTTATTTTATTACCCCGGAGGGAGCGGAAAAGTTCCGGCTTCCTGTACTATCCATTGCTACAGCGGAAAATCACCTGTTTGACTATGATGACGGCATTTATACTCCCGGTGTGGATGCGGATCAGTGGCGTATTGACCACCCCGGTGAGGTATTTACCTGGCCATTTCGTGGCAATTTCCGCCGCCGTGGCGACCAGTGGGAATACCCTGCCCATTTTGAATTGTTTGAATATCCCGGCAAAGAAAGGGCATTTGCACAGAATGTCGGAATCAGGATTCACGGAGGAGCGACCCGTTCTTTTCCCAACAAATCGCTCAGGATCTATGCGCGCAATATGTATTCTGACAGTCACCTTGAGTATCCGTTTTTTGGAATCAGCGGACAGGCATACAAAAGGCTTATCCTGAGGAACTCCGGCAATGATTTTCCCACCTCAATCTGGAGACCTGACTTTCCCTCTCGGACAATGTTTCGCGATGCGGCCATTCAAAAGATGGTGGAACATATGCAGTTTGATACCCAGGATTACCGCCCGGCCATCCTGTTTATCAATGGCGAATACTGGGGGATTCAGAACATCCGGGAGCGGTATGACAAACATTATCTGGAACGCAACTATGGCGTAGATCCGGAAAACCTGGATGTTCTCACAGGAAAAGATGAAGCCAAGGAAGGTGACAACCTTCATTTTAATGAGACCATTTCCTATATTGAAACACATGGCGTTGAGGATGCCCCGCACTATCAGTGGGTGTTGACCCGTATTGACGAGCAAAACTTTATGGATTACCAGATCGCCAATATTTATGCTGATAACACCGACTGGCCGGGCAACAATATCGACTTTTGGCGTTTGCGCACGGATGGATACCAGGCAGATGCTCCAAACGGGCACGACGGCCGCTGGCGCTGGATGCTGTTTGACCTGGACTTTGGCTTTGGTTTGGTAACACTCGGAAGTGGTGAAGCCTACGAACACAACACCCTGGATTTTGCCACAACACCTGAAGGTTCCAGCTGGCCAAACCCACCCTGGTCCACCTTTCTGCTCAGGTCTATGCTCAAAAA
>SKTQ01000315.1 GCA_007122505.1 Bacteroidales bacterium
ATTGTGGGCCCTTCCGGCAGCGGCAAGACCACCTTTTTAAATGTGATCGGTGGGTTGGACAAACCAACGGAGGGTCACGTGGTGATAGATGATGTGGACATAGCCACCATGAAAGAAAGCCAGCTTTTTGACTTCCGTCTCAGGCATATCGGATTCGTGTTTCAGGCATACAACCTGATACCGGTGCTTACGGCCATGGAAAACGTTTCTTTCATCATGCTGTTGCAGAAGCAGCCGAAAAAGGATATGGAAAGACGGGCCAAGGAAATGCTGGAGCAGGTAGGTTTGTCAGACAAACTGGACTCCCGGCCCTCGCAGTTGTCGGGAGGGCAGCAGCAGCGCGTGGCCGTAGCTCGTGCACTGGCATCCAAGCCCGACTTTGTGCTTGCCGACGAGCCAACTGCAAACCTCGACACCGAATCGGCATTTAACCTGTTGGACATCATGGCGAGGCTGAACAAGGAGGAAAACATCACGCTGATTTTTTCCACCCACGACCAGCGCGTGATCGACAGGGCACGAAGGGTGATCACCCTGGTGGATGGAGCCGTGGATAAGGATGAACATTTTGAAAGGAACTGATACATGTCCCGCTTGAATAGAACAATCACAATTGGTGTTTTCTGTTTCCTGTTGATGGCCGGCTTGAACACACATGCTTTTGATCCTGGCGACTTGCGGATGCGGGGCTACATTAAGGCCATGCCAGCCCTTAACCTGGATAAAGACTTCGGCGATCCGGCCTTTTCCCACATGCTGCACAACCGGTTGAACTTCAGATGGGATATGGCAAGCAACTTTGACCTCAGGGTGGAAGGCCGCAACAGGCTGATGTACAATAAGCTTTTTGCCGATATTCCGGAGGTGAAAGACATCTTCGGGCATGATGACGGGCTTATTGACATGTCGTGGGTATGGCTGTCGGGCGACAGCTGGATCGGGCATTCTGAGATCGACCGGCTATATGTTAGCTGGCGACAGGGTGGTTGGCGTATCAGGGCAGGTCGCCAGCGGATCAACTGGGGTATTAACCTGGTCTCAAACCCCAACGATCTGTTTAACACCTATTCCTTTTTTGATTTTGATTATGCAGAACGGCCGGGTGCAGATGCCATAAGGGTGCAATATTACCCCGGCAGCTTGTCAAATATCGAACTGGCAGTGAGTCCGGCAAGGAATAACCGCCATATGGTGGCGGCGGCCAGGTATGCACACAACCTGCGGGGCTATGACATACAATGGCTTACAGGCTACTATCGCAACCGCCTGGCAATTGGCGGCGGATGGGCCGGCCATATTGGAGGAGCAGGATTTAAAGGGGAGCTGACATGGTTTTATGACCTTGAAAAAAGTCCGGAGACAACCCGTGATAACCTGATTGCGGCGGCTGGCCTTGATTACATGTTTCCGCGGGGCACCTTTGCCATCCTCGAGTTTTTGTATAACGGAGGCTATGGCAGAACCCAGGGTGAAACCTTCCTCATCACAGAGCCGCTGCGTCCCGACAACATCATGTTTTCCGAATACGCCATCACCCTGAGTGCCGACCGGGCGTTTTCACCTCTGATCAGCGGCGGGCTCGCCATCATGGCCTTGCCCGATATCGACGCAGCTTTTTTTATGCCCCGGATGACCTATTCGCTATTAACCGACATGGATATTGAATTTGTTGCACAGATTTTTTCCGGTGGTAAAAATACTATCTTTGAACAAGCGGGTTCAGCATACTATGTGTCGCTGCAGTATTCTTTTTAATCCCGGCAAATGTTGTCATGGACAATCAAGCGTATGTAAACAAACCATTGTTATAGCCAACCAAACATGAAACTCTTCATCAAGCTGGCATGGCGCAGTATATGGCGCAACCGCAGGCGCTCTCTGATCACCATCAGTTCCGTGCTCTTTGCTGTTTTGCTGGCTATCTTTTTCTATTCTATGGAAAAAGGTTCCTATGAGAGGACAATAGACAACATGGTGCGCTTCAGCACCGGCTATATTCAGATACAGGATGTGCTGTTCGAAGATGAACCTTCCATGGATCATAGTATGCTTGTTGATGATCACATCAATGAAATCCTTGAAACGTTTCATGAAAAAATAGATTTTACTGTTCCCCGTATCACCCATTTCGTACTTGCGGCCTCAGACAGAAACACCCGGGGTGCCTTGCTGATGGGTATAGATCCCGCAGCGGAAGCCAGAATGAACGACATCTCCGACCGAATAACCTCCGGTAGTTTTGTAACGATCAATGACAGGGATGTGGTTGTAGCCGAAGGGCTCGCGGAAATACTGAGGGTGAGCGTTGGAGATACGCTTGTGCTTCTCAGTCAGGGCTATCAGGGTGTGTCTGCGGCAGGTCTGTACCATATCCGGGGGATCGTAAATCTCCACATCCCCGAAATGAATAACAGTGCCATTTATATGGCCCTCCCGGAAGCGCAATGGTTTTTTGCTGCCGAAGACAGGCTTACATCACTGGTGATCATGCCAAAGAACCCCAAACATACCAGTCAACTGGCGGCGGATATTGGTTCGATGACCGATCCGGAGTGGTACAGGGTGCTCACCTATGAAGATATGCTGGAAGACCTGCTTGCGCTGATGCAGTTCGACATTGCCGGCACCATGGTTTTACTGGCCATTCTGTATATTGTGATTGGCTTCGGCTTATTCGGCACCATGCTGACCATGCTTCTCGAGAGAAAAAAAGAGTTTGCCATGATGATGGCTTTGGGGATGAAACGTTGGCAGCTGGCAATAACATGTTTTTTCGAAGCAATTATCATTTCCCTGGCAGGAGCATTTGCCGGCATCCTTATGGCGATCCCCTTTGTGGTTTACTTTTATCACTATCCCGTAAAACTGGGAGGGAACATTGCCGATGCCATGGCCGGTTATGGTTTTGAGCCAATCCTTCCGCTTTCTGCCGATCCGTGGGTGTTTGTGTCGCAAGCCCTGGTGATCCTGATCATGAGTATCCTCGTCGGCATGTATCCTGTGTATAGTGTTTTTCGTTTAGATATGGTTAAAGCCCGTCAACAATAAAAAGATGTAGCCGGTATGAACATGCTGTTAGACATATCGTGGAGAAATATCTGGCGCAATCCCAAAAGAAGCCTGGTGATGGTCGCAGCTATCACCGCAGGATTGTGGGGTGGCGTCAGTGCTGCTTCCCTGGTTTTCGGCCTTTTGGAACAACGTTTTCAAACAAGCATCGAACAACATATCAGCCATCTGCAAATACATCATCCTGATTATCTTACAGACCAGATTGCCGAACACAGAATTCAGGAATGGGAGAAAATTTACGCTTACCTGGAGGCAGACCCTGAAACAGCTGCTTTCTCTATGCGAACAAAACTGCACGGCATGTTGTCGTCAGCGCACCATACATCAGGAGTTAATGTGATGGGTGTTGATCCTGTATATGAAGCGCAAACGACCCGTCTAAACGAAAACATTACAGAAGGAAGCTTTTTTGGTGATGAAATGCGTAATCCAGTGCTGGTGGGGCAAGAGTTGGCCGAAAAATCCAAGTTGCAGGTGGGATCGCGGCTTGTTTTGACTTTCCAGGACACTGAAGGAGACCTCGTGTCTGCAGCCTTCCGGGTTGCAGGTATCTTTCAAACGGCCAACAAACAGTTTGATGGGAGCCACCTCTATGCATTGCGGTCGGATTTGGGCCAATATATTGACAGCGATGAGGTTATCAACGAGGTGGCTTTGCTGACAGATAATACCGACCTGATCCATTCCGTCAGGCAGCGATACGCAGAGGCTTTTCCCGGCCTTGCTGTTCGCAGCTGGCAGGAGATCGCGCCGGAGCTTTACTATATGCAGGGAATGGCGAATATTATGATGATGATCATACTGGCCATTATTCTTGCTGCGCTGGCCTTCGGACTGGTGAATACGATGCTGATGGCGGTATTTGAGCGAACCCGAGAACTGGGCGTTCTGATGGCCATTGGGATGAACAAAAAAAGAGTATTCTCCATGATTTTGTTCGAAACAAGTATTTTATCTTTGATGGGAGCAGCGGGAGGTATACTGGCAAGTTTGCTTACCATCGGTGTTTTTGGCAGGAAGGGAATTGACCTTGCTGTTTTTGGTGGTGACTCTCTGAGTGAATTTGGATTTCCCTCTTTTGTATATCCGACAATTGCACCTTCGTTTTTTCTGATCCTCATATTAATGGTGGTTGCTACCGCAGTGATCACCTCTGTTTACCCAGCCCTAAAGGCTATCCGGTTGCTTCCCGCGGAAGCGGTAAAAGACCAATAAATAAAACACAGAAACCAAAATACAACCAACAGGATATACCATAGGTAACAATGAACATAATGAATATCCCCCATATTGGTCCGGCCAGGGAAGGCAACCCACTGGCAAATAAGTATCCCGGATCCGGCCCGGGGAACAATCTAAAGAAAGCTTTTGCCACCTCACTTTGTCGCTTCCTTGTTTTTTGGGCCTTGTTGTTGTTTGCATGGAAGCTTGGGGCAAATCAACCGATGCCGATCCCTGAAGAGCGGCTTACAGTTGCAGTGGTTCTGAGCGGTGGCGGGACTAAAGGCATGGCGCATATTGGCGTGTTGAAAGCCCTTGAAGAGCACAATATACCCATTGACTACATTGCGGGAACTTCCATAGGGGCAATCATTGGAAGTATGTATGCGGCGGGTTATACACCCGACGAAATCGCAGAACTGGTCCAGTCGCAGGAATTTGAATATGCAGCCGTTGGTCACATAGATGATATATATCGTCAGTATTACCTGGAGCCCCATCCTGACCCTTCGTGGATCAACCTTTATTTTGGATGGGAAGACCGGTTGGAACCGCAAAACGTTATCAGACAGAACATCCCCAGCAATATTGTATCGCCTTACCTGATGGATTTCCTGTTTATGGAATACCTGGGCCCTGCTTCCGCTGCGGCTAATTTCCACTTCGACAACCTCTTTGTTCCTTTTCGGTGCATTGCCACCGAAGTAGAAGGGCCGAGGGCGGTCACCATGCGTTCAGGAAGCCTGCCCGACGCGGTAAGGGCATCCATGACTTTTCCATTCTATTTTCAGCCTATCGAAATTGACGGCAAGCTCATGATGGACGGCGGTATGTTCAACAATTTTCCGGCAGATGTGGTGCAGGAGGAGTTTCAACCGCACATCATCATTGGGAGCGTGGTAAGCGACAATCCCGGCCCGCCAAAGCGCGACGATATCGTGTCGCAGTTGCAAAACCTGCTAAAACATCCCACCCGCTATGAAATTCTTAGTGAACATGGTGTGTTGATCCGGCCTAATGTACCCAGTATTGCCGTAAATGATATGAGCCGGAATGCCGAAATCATTGCGGAAGGATATAAAGCCGCCATAAATAAAATGGATGATATCAACCTGTTCATCACCGGGCCCGTTGACCCCCTGGACCGTGAAATTAAACGCCGAAGGTTCAGGCACAGCATTCCCGATAAGATCATCGGAGAAATTCAGGTAAACGGACTGAACAGCGCGCAAACCGAATTTGTCCTGGCCTCACTGGAACATGAAAAACTGCCCATGACCTTCGACGAACTTAAACTAAGGTATTTCAGCCTGTTGCTTAACAACCGCTTCGATTATGTGTACCCCTATCTTCAATATGATTCCCGTACAGGCTTTTTTGTTTTTAACCTGGAAATGGAAAAAAGAAGGGAGTTTCTGCGGTCTTTTGGCGGAAATATTTCTTCCAGGCAGGTAAACCATATTTTTGGAAAGCTTGAGTACGCGCGTTGGTCGGGAACCCCAAAAACATTTACCACCAAAGCATATATCGGCAACTTTTATAACAACGTTTCGGGCGCCGTTCGTTTCGACTTTCCCGGAAGTGCACCCATATTCCTTGAAGCCAGCATGCAATATGGAAAATGGGAATATGCACGAAACAGTATTTTTTTAATTGAAGAACAGGAACCACCCTTTCTGACACAGAGGGAGTTTGTTGGCCGTTTTATCCTTGGATTTCCCATCGAAAGTGACATCAAAATGGAACTTACAGGGGCATACACTGCCATCCGGGATGAGTTTTTCAATACCAGAAACTTTTCAGAAGCCGATACGATGGACCAGAATACCATGCGGCCCTTTTATCTGAAGGCATCATACAGTAAAAACACTTTAAACAGAAAACAGTATCCAACCAAAGGCAGGGCCTATACAATCTCTTTCAGGATAGCCCATGGTGTTGAAAAATATACCCCCGGAACAACTACCGTCCAACGCGGGAAAAGGGAGGCAACGCACGGATGGGCAGAAGCATTGTTCCGGTATCAATCCTTTTTCCTGTCAGGCAGCAGGTTTAACCCGGGATTGTCGGC
>SKTQ01000288.1 GCA_007122505.1 Bacteroidales bacterium
AATACTGACAAAAGCCATTGCTACGACGATGCCCGCCATACCGCCCACAAAACTTATCCCCGCCGCTTCACCTGCACTGCCTATCCAGCTACCCCTGCTGATAACGCCCAGTAAGGCAATGCCGGCTGCGGAATGCGGTATTACCACAGGCAAGTCCACAATGCCATTCACCAGTCCTTTACCCGGGAAGTTTTTTCTGGCCAGAACATAAGCCAGCGGAATAGCGGCAATGCCGAATACCATTACCCCCAACAGAGAGCTGAACATGGTGAGCCGGATGCTTCGGATCACTTCGGGATCGCGAATGGTTTCCACATATTGGAATCCCTGTGTTTTTAAAAACATCCCCGCAAGGGGCGCAATGATAAACAAAAGCACCAGGCTTCCCAGGAAAATAAAAATCAATGCTGTTTTCCAGTTACCAAGCATATATTCTCCAATTTGCCGGATTAATTACAGCCGGGCATTATAATTTATATTAAAACTGAATAAAAATTGCACACATGGTTTGTTCATATTCTGAACACAGTTCAATTTATGCACACAAACATAAAGTGTTTTTGTCAAAAAACCAAACAATACCATCAGGTTGTTAATGATTTAACATATTGATAAAAATCTTATAGCATCAGATAATCATGTGGTTAGAGTATATGGTCTGATAGTTGACATGATAATGAGATGTGAAGACACTTTTTTTGACATAAACAAACATCATTTTATTCACCAAAAACTAAAAAACATGTACGGATACAGAGGAAAAATCTTGCGCATCAACCTGACGGATCACAGCTATAAAATGGAAGATCTGGATCATGAACTTGCACTGAAATATATTGGAGGAAGGGGGCTTGGGTCAAAGTTTATGGCTGATGAGGTAGACCCTTCGGTGGAGCCTTTTGATCCGGCCAACAAGGTAATGATTGTAACCGGTCCGCTTACCGGCACCCCCACACCGGCAGGGGGGCGTTATATGGTTGTTACCAAGTCGCCGCTTACGGGTACAATTGCTTCATCAAACTCCGGTGGATACTGGGGTTCTGAACTGAAGTTTGCCGGCTACGACATGCTGATTCTGGAAGGAAAATCACCAAAACCTGTCAATTTGTTTATTGAAGACGAAAAAGTGGAATTTCGGGATGCTTCTCATTTGTGGGGGAAAATTGTGAGTGAAACCACGGCTAAGCTGGCCGAAGAGGCGCCTGACAAGGCGAAAATATTGTGTATTGGTCCGGCGGGTGAGAAGCTTTCAAAGATCGCGGCCGTGATGAATGACATCAACCGCGCCGCAGGCCGTTCGGGTGTCGGTGCGGTAGTTGGGTCAAAGAACCTGAAGGCCATCGTGGTAAAAGGTTCCAGCAAACCGGCCATTGCCGACAGTGAAAAGCTGAAAGAAGTGGTGAAGCTGTCACGTGGAAAACTGAAAGACAACGGAGTAACCGGTCAGGGGCTTCCAACCTATGGAACAGCCGTATTGGTAAACATCATCAATGAAGGCGGCGTATTTCCCACCAACAACTTCCAGAAAACATATTTTGAGAAGGCTGAAAACATCAGTGGAGAGCATCTTGCGGAGAACTTCCTGATCAAAAGGGAGTCATGCTTCGCTTGTCCCATTGCCTGTGGCCGTTATGCCAAAGCCGATGACATTGAAGGCGGCGGGCCGGAGTATGAAACCATCTGGGCTTTTGGGGCTGCTTGCGGTGTGGATGACATGAAGGCTGTGATCAAAGCCAACTTCTGGTCTAACGAAATGGGACTTGACACCATTTCGGCAGGTGTTACCGTAGCAACCGCCATGGAACTATACCAGCGGGGTATGATCAAAGACAGTGATATCGAAGACGGGCTGTCACTCAAATGGGGTGATGCCAACAGCATGGTTGAATGGACCAAGAAGATGGGATTGCGCGAAGGTCTTGTCGGAGATAAAATGGCCGAAGGAGCCTACAGGCTGGCTGAGCACTTTGGTATGCCCGAAGTGGCCATGACCGTGAAAAAACAGGAGTTGCCGGCTTATGATCCGCGAGGTATCAAGGGGCAGGGACTGCAATATGCCACATCCAACAGGGGTGGATGCCACGTAAGGGGCTATATGATCTCCCCCGAAATTTTGGGATTGCCGCAAAAGCTCGACCGCTTTGCCATCGACGGGAAGGCTGAATGGGTAAAGATATTCCAGGATCTCACCGCTTATATCGACAGCACAGGCCTTTGCCTGTTTACCTCTTTTGCCATCGACGCACAGGGGTATGCAGACCTGACCAATGCGGTATGCGGCACTAATTTCTCGGATGCTGACATTCTGGAAGCCGGTGACCGGATCTGGAACCTGGAAAGAGACTACAACCTGAAAGCAGGTATTGATCCTTCACAGGACACCTTGCCGAAGAGGCTTCTTAAAGATCCTATTCCGGAAGGACCATCCAAAGATCATGTTACACAGCTGGAAGACATGCTTCCAAAGTACTATGAAATCAGAGGTTGGTCTGAAGATGGAATTCCTAAGCCCGAAACACTGGAAAAACTCGGCGTGTAAAGTGATGCACACTTGTTTTTAACAGAAACGTTTAACAGAAAGAGACTGCCCAAGATATGCCCCCAACATTTTGGTGTTGGGGGCGGTCTCTTTTTTCATATTTTTTCATTTTCGGATTATGCTGGACAAAGTTTACCTGGAGATTACCGAAGAATGCAATCTTGAATGCATCAACTGCTTCAGGAAAGTCTGGAAGCGGCAAGCCATGGAGATGGATGACCCTGCCTTGCAAAAGTTGATTGCGGAAATCAACCATAGTGAATCCATCCAGACAGTCGTTCTTGGAGGCATCGGTGAGCCATTTTTGTCGGGTTCTTTTGAAAAGACGGTTGATCAATTGAGGGGGAAATCTGTCTGGGTTACCACCAACGGCTTGCACCTGAGGGAGAAGCTTACGCCGGTATTGATCAAAAATATTGACAAGCTCATCGTCTCGGCCGATGGTATGGAAAAAAACATGCTGGCCATCAGGGGCATACAGATGGATGAATGGCTGCAGAACATTGCTCATCTCAATCAACTCAAAAAGCAGCATACATCTGATACCCCCGCTTTGGAGATTCAGTTCGTGGCATCCAGGCAAAACATCGCTGACATTTTCCCATTGATGGATATCCTTGCCGGAATGAATGTACACAAGATCCATATTTCGCACATGTTACCGGTAGATGATGAAGGAGCGGGGCAAATCCTGTACAAAAGATACGAGAACAGGGAAACCCGCGAACTGTTCAACAAGATCAGAAATTATAGTTTCAAAAAAGGCCTGCAGGTTGTCCTGCCTGAATACGAGCTTCGTACCGAACGGCATTGTGCCTTTGTTGACAACAACGCAACCTATGTTACTGCCCAGGGATTGGTTGTTCCTTGTTACCGTTTTTCTCACGACGGCAGGGAGTATGTTTTCGGAAGAAAAAAGACCATCCTGCAATACAGCTTTGGAAGTGTAAAAGAAAAGGCCTTGAATGACATTTGGGAAAGTCTCCCATATCGCTCCTTTCGCAGCAGGATTTACAACAATCAGTACCCGTCATGCACCGACTGTGACCTTGTGGAAGGATGTGACCTGGTGAATCATACTGAATTTGATTGTCATGGACAGAATCCTTCCTGTTCCGATTGTGTTTGGGCAAGAAATTTTGTATTTTGTCATTAAATTTGTGATTAATGAAAAAAACCACCTTTGGGTGGTGTAAGACGGGCTGAGTAACTACGTCAATAAAGGAATAACCACCATGGATATAAAAGTGAGATTGTTTGCCACTCTCCGTGAAAACAGGGGCAAAGAGGTAAACCTGGAGATGAAGGAGACAGCTTTACCACGTGATATCATAGAAAAACTGGACATATCGGAGCCGGAAGTAGCCATTTTGCTTGTAAACGGGCGTGATGGCAAACTGGATCAGGAGCTGTCAGACGGGGACGTGGTTTCTATCTTCCCGCCGGTGGGAGGAGGCTGATGGGGCATCCCCATGCTTGTGAACCATCATTCAGCATTATCGGATTTTCGTAACTTTGTGCATGCGCACGGAGTCGTGTTTTGCAAGGCACACCAGCATTCGTCTGCCTGGGTTTTTGCAGGATACCGGTAAATGGCCGGTTGATAAATAAATGATTTTCTTATGGACTTAACGCAAAGGTATATCCGCAACGAAAGCATGCTCAGTGCTGAGGAAAACAGCCGTTTACGCAGTTTTAAAGTTGTTATAGTAGGATGCGGTGGTTTGGGAGGCCATATCATTGAACAGCTTGCAAGGATTGGGATTGGACATCTGACAATGATAGACGGGGATGTATTTGAGCCGTCAAACCTGAATCGCCAGTTGTTGTCACATCCCGGTAATTTGGGGAAACCAAAGGCACTTGAGGCCGAAATGAGGGTTAGGCTGATCAATCCGGATGTAAAGACCGATGCCCGGCATGTTTTTCTTACGGATGAAAACGCTGAGTCATTGCTTGGCGGCCACCATATCATATGTGATGCCCTGGATAATATTTCGTCGCGCAAGATTGTGCAAAAAGCAGCGGCTAAACTGAATATTCCCATGGTGTTTGCAGCCATTGCGGGATGGTACGCGCAAGTTGGCACCATCATGCCGGGAGCAAATTTGCTTGACAAAATATATCCGGAGGGGGTGGAAAAGGGAGCAGAAACGCAATTGGGTAACCCTTCATTTACTCCTGCCCTGGCAGCGTCGCTGCAGGTTGCAGAAACCATCAAGGTTTTGTTGAACAAGGAGGGTGTGCTAAAAAACAGCTTGCTGATGGTCAATACCTTGGATCATGAATACCAGGTGATTGATTTTTAATAATTTATAAAGAAGATACTGGAAAAATAATGATCAGTTTTGAAGATGCTTTGGGGATTATTTTACAGGACGTTCGCAGAACGGGGACAGAGCGTATAGGATTCAGCGACTCACTGTATCGTGTGCTGGCCGGGGATATTTTCTCCGATGTGGATATGCCTCCTTTTGACAAGGCTGCCATGGATGGCTATGCTTGCAGAAGGAAGGACCTGGACAAAGATCTTAGGATTCTGGATGTTATCGCCGCAGGGGATGTTCCGAACCAGCCGCTTTTACCCGGAACCTGCATGAAAATTATGACTGGAGCCATGGTGCCTGAGGGTGCTGACACGGTGATCATGGTAGAGCAAACAGAGGAAACGGAGCCCGGTCACGTCAGGTTTACAGCCGAAAAAACCAAAGCCAATATTGCCTATCGGGCAGAAGACGTGAAGAAGGGAGACCTGGTATGGGAGAAAGGGAAGATTATTTTGCCTCAGCATATCGCCATTTTTGCTGCAGTTGGTGCTGTTAACCTGCTGGTTGCGAAAAAGCCCCGTGTGGCCGTTTTATCCACGGGGGATGAGCTGGTAGAACCTGAAAATTATCCCGGTAGCGGAAAGATCAGGAACAGCAACGGATTCCAGCTTGCAGCCCAGGTTTTGGCCACCCATTGCATCCCAAACTATATGGGAATTATCCCTGATGATGAGGATGCCACAGACCGGGCAATTGCCAAAGCATTGGCAGAGAATGACCTGGTTATCCTTACAGGTGGTGTTTCCGCCGGAGATTTTGACTTTGTTCCCAAGATCATGCGTAAAAACAAGGTGGATATCCAATTCCAGACAGTGGCTGTGAAACCCGGACGCCCAACCGTATTTGGCCGAACAGATTCCTCTTATATTTTCGGACTTCCCGGCAATCCGGTGTCATCATTTATTAACTTTGAAACATTCGTAAAACCGTTGCTGTATGCCATGATGGGGCATGAATACGTCCCAAAGGAATTACCGGTCCCAATGGGTGTTGATTATCAACGCAAAAAGGCAGACAGGCTGGAGTTTTTACCCGTAAGCATCAACAACAAAGGAGAAGTAATACCCGTTCAATACCATGGTTCAGCGCATATCCACGCCGTTTGTCTGGCTAATGGCCTGATGTCGATCCCCAAAGGGGTTTTTTCATTTGAAAAGGGAGCAATTGTTCATGTTAGACCGTTTTAAAAGAAGGATTAACTATCTGAGGATATCTGTGACTGACAGATGCAATCTCCGCTGCCATTATTGCATGCCGGAGAATGACCCCTGTATGTTACGACATGAGGATATGCTGACGTTTGAGGAAATTCAGCAGGTTGTGGCCATAGCTGTGCCATTGGGAGTCGACAAAGTTCGGTTGACAGGTGGAGAGCCTTTGGTTCGCAAAGACATTGAAAAGCTTGTTTCAATGATTGCTGCTGTACCGGGCGTTCGAGACATTGCCATGACCACCAACGGTGTTTTACTGGAAAAATTTGCTGAA
>SKTQ01000103.1 GCA_007122505.1 Bacteroidales bacterium
GAGCTGAGAGCTGGGAGATGAGAGCTGGGAGATGGGAGCTGGGAGATGGGAGATGGGAGATGAGAGCTGGGAGCTGGGAGATGGGAGCTGGGAGCTGGGAGATGAGAGCTGGGAGATGAGAGCTGAGAGCTGAGAGATGATAGCTGAGAGCTGAGAGCTGAGAGCTGAGAGATGAGAGCTGGGAGCTGGGAGATGAGAGCTGGGAGCTGGGAGCTGGGAGATAGGAGGATTCGCGGCGGTAAAAGGAACGCCCTGAAAAGGGCAAATTAATTCAGCCCAGGGGCAACGCCCTGGGAAAATGCGCGCAACACCACACTAGCGCCCTGAAGATAGGGGAAGCTTAAACACAATCACAATAAGCTATTAAACAAATAGTTAGAAATTTCAAACAGATGAAAGCAAGATTATTACAGTACTTGGCCCTTGTTGTTTTCATTGCACCATTGCTTGTTTCCTGCGCAGGCGACAGGGGATCAGGTTATGATGAAGAAGGCAATTTATATGGACGTATCAGCATTTCAGGGGCATGGGCAATGTATCCGCTTACTGTGCTATGGGCTGAAGAGTTTCGAAAGGAGCATCCCAAAGTACAGATTGATATCTCTGCAGGGGGAGCCGGCAAAGGAATGGCGGATGCCCTCGGAAACATGGTGGATATTGCCATGGTATCAAGGGGCATTACGCAGGTTGAAGTTGATCGTGGTGCATGGTATATCGGCGTAGCAAAAGATGCGGTATTGCCAACCTTCAATACAGACAATCCGCACAAAACCCGGATTTTACAACAAGGCCTTACCAGGGAGCAGTTTCAGGAAATATTCCTGGTGGAAGGCCGCAAAACATGGGAGTCATTTCTTGGTGTTTCCGGCAATACGGTTATCAACCTTTATACCCGTTCAGATGCCTGTGGTGCTGCCGAAATGTGGGCTCATTACCTGGGCCGAAACCAGGAAGACCTCAGAGGCATCGGTGTATTTGGTGATCCGGGCATTGCAGATGTAGTGAGAAATGACCGAATGGGCATGGGCTATAACAACATCGCCTTTGCCTACGATATCAGAACACGAAAACCATTTCCCGGACTGGGAATTATCCCTATTGATGTAAACGGTAACGGGAAAATTGATCCTGAAGAGGACTTTTACGGAAGTTTGGATCAATTGGTAGAAGCGATTGCTGAAGGACGATATCCATCGCCACCGGCCAGGGAGCTCTATTTTGTGTCAAAAGGAATTCCCGAAAATATCGCAGCTGTCGAATTTCTCCGCTGGATACTGGTGCATGGTCAAAAATTTGTCAATGAAGCCGGTTATGTTGGGTTACCACCGGAAATCATCAACCACAATTTAATCAGATTACCTGATCCTCCGGACGTATAACGCCGGTTCGCTTTACCCATAGATATTTGTCATGGCTTTGTGTACCAACTATAAAACCAGGAAGTTAAAGGATCAGCTGGTTAGTTTATGGATCAGGTTCATGGTATTGCTTGTGGTGGCCTTGCCTTTGATCATCGCATTCAGCCTGTTTTACAAATCATGGTTGATTCTTGGACACAGCAGCCTTTCTGAGCTGTTGTTTTCATCAGTGTGGCGACCGCTGGCAGGCAAGTTTGGTTTCTTCCCATTTATCATCAGTTCAGTATGGGTAACCTTTATCGGACTTATGCTTACTGCCCCCATCTGCCTGCTATCAGCCATTTTTCTTACCTATTACGGGTCCAGGCATTTGTTGCGCTTCATGCAACCGGTTATTGATATCCTCGCAGGTATTCCTTCGGTTATTTATGGAGTTTGGGGAATCCTGGTTATCGTACCTGCTGTTGGCAAATACCTGGCCCCAATGTTTGGCTATGAAAGCTCTGGATTCAGCATCATGGCGGGCGGCATTGTACTGTCTGTAATGCTTATCCCTTTTGTTCTGAATATCCTGATTGAAATCTTCAGAACGGTTCATCACGACCTTTTTGATGCATCTCTTTCATTGGGGGCAACCAAATGGCAAACCATTAAACACGTAGTATTGCGTAAATCATTTGCAGGCATTGTATCGGCTTTCGGACTGGGCCTCTCGCGGGCATTTGGCGAAACAATTGCCGTATTGATGGTGGTAGGCAATGTGGTTGGTGTTCCGGAAAACCTTTTTCAGCCGGGATATCCCCTACCCGCATTAATTGCCAACAATTACGGTGAAATGTTGTCTATTCCGATGTTCGATTCGGCCCTCATGTTTGCAGCCCTTCTGCTCATGGTGGTTGTAGTCGTTTTTAATATTATTTCGCGCAGAACCATTATTTACCTTGAGAGCAAACATTAAAGTCAGCAACAATGTGGTGGCGTAAACTGGAAGAAAAAATTGTATACCTGTTGATGGTAATCAGTGTGGCTTCACTGGTGATCCTTCTCCTGGCGGTGCTGATCAGTATTTTTGTAAAAGGAACCCCCTATCTCAGCTGGGAAATGGTAAGCCAAACCCCAAAAGGAGGGTATTATTTCGGAAGAGAGGGAGGCGTGCTCAATGCCATCGTAGGTTCTCTGTATCTTTCTTTTGGGGCGGTATTTTTATCACTTATCTTCAGTCTGCCATTATCTCTCGCTATGAACATTCATTTGCGCGCCCGGCCGAAAATTGTGAACAGAATACGATTTGTGCTGGATATTCTTTGGGGTATTCCTTCCATTGTTTACGGTGCCTTCGGGTTTACGATCATGATCTACCTTGGAATCAAAGCCAGTCTGCTTGCCGGTATCATTACGGTTGGACTCTTCATTATGCCCATCATGGTAAGAGGTATGGATGAAGTAATGAAAAATGTACCCGTAAGCCTGATCGAATCTGCAATTTCACTTGGAAGCACACGCATGGAAGTGGCATTCAAAGTGATGGTGCGCCAGACCATTCCCGGTATCGTAACTGCAATATTGCTGGCTTTTGGAAGGGGTATTGGCGATGTGGCATCAGTGCTTTTTACAACAGGATATACCGACAACGTGCCCACTTCCATAACCCAGCAAACTGCTACCCTGCCGCTTGCCGTCTTTTTCCAGCTTGGATCACCCATTCCGGAAGTGCAAAACCGGGCATATGCATCCGCCCTTATCCTTACTGTGATCATTCTCATTATCAGCATAGCAGTCCGTTTCCTGAGCAACAAATATTACAGTAACCGTCATTGACCATGGAAGACACCAAAATATCCATACAGAACCTGAACCTGTGGTTTGGCAAGCTAAAGATCCTGAACGAAATCAACATAGAAATTCCAGAGAACAAGGTCACTGTGATTCTCGGACCATCGGGTTGCGGCAAAACCACCCTCATGAGAACCATGAACCGCCTTGTAGATCTCCAGGGGGAGGCAAGGATAAGCGGTAAGATCATGCTTGACGGGGAAGACATTTTGAACACCAAACGCGACATTACCCTGGTAAGACAAAAAATGGGTTTGCTGTCGCAAAGACCCACCACCCTTCCCATGAGCATTTTTAACAACGTTGCCTACGGTTTAAGGCTAAAAGGGATCAGGGGCAGAAAGAAACTATGGCCACACGTTGAAAAGCATCTGATTGAGGCCAATTTGTGGGATGAGGTCAAAGACCGGCTTCATGATCCTGCATCCAGGCTCAGCATTGGCCAGCAACAGCGTTTGTGCCTGGCAAGGGGACTTGCAGTGAATCCGGAGATCATTCTGGCAGATGAACCAACCTCAGCCCTGGATCCAATTTCAGCAGCGGTTATTGAAAACCAGTTCTATAAATTGAAAGAAAATTACACCATTGTACTTGTAACCCATATCATGCGCCAGGCAAGGCGTATTGCCGACAACGTTGTATTCATGTACCTCGGGGATGTAATTGAGCAGGCACCCGTAGATGAATTTTTTAACAATCCACAGCATAAAATGACACGGGAATACCTGCGAGGGGCATTTTATTAGCGTGCAGCTTCGCGCATTCGTTATTTCGCCAACTTTCTTTCGCTTATTGTTCCCTGCCTGGTTTTTCTGCATAATAAAGAACTTCCTCGTGTAAGAAAGAGCAAAAACGCCTTTGGCTGCGGGAACAAAAAATGGTTTATTTACGGTAAATATATAAGTTTGAAAGGGCCTTGACCGAATAATCAGCGTAAAATGCATCCGGCAGAAATACCCGATAATATCCGCCATCTGAAGGATCGTCAGGAATAGCTAAAATTGGTGGCGATTGGTCAATTCGATTAAACAACTGGCTAAAGCTGAATACAGCACGATAACCATCAATTCCGGCAAAGCAAACAAGACCATGTCGAAGAAGTTCAGGATCAGTAAGCTTTATATGCTGCTCCAGGAGCTCATGCAGGTAAGGCCCGGTAAAAGTCGGATTGTGATGATAACCCATACCCATTCCGTAAAATACAGTATGATATGTGTGCGGCTTAATATGCGCGGCATATTGTTTATTTATCTCTATCACTGGATTTTCTTCTATTTTGACAAGCAAAGATTCACTAAACAGGGGGTCCAGGTCCCTGTTTATTGGATAGTTTTGCTTATCAAAAGAATGCACATAAATCCTCACAGGATTCTCAAGGTGTCGCTCTGCATATAAATCTCCCGCTGAAACGAGCTTCCAGGTATCACCCATCGGATAGTTTACCTCTGCGCGATAGGGCTCAATGGGTGCCATTTCAATGGCTATTAAAATCTGATGCGGTTTAGCGGTATGGAAGATCTCAGAAAAACTGAAAACGACGGTTTCACCCAAATCATTTTCCACAACCACATAAAGATCTGTACCCGGGCGAAACTCCTCAACATTTTTCTTTTGATACTCAAAAGGATGCAAGAGATCAAACAAAGAGTATCCGCGATAGCGATATGCCCCTGCAAATTGTTGCCGGCCATCTGCGTCTATCCGGGTTTCCCTGATGAAGACCTCCCTTTTGATTTGTCTCCTGAAAACCACCCTGCCCGGCTCTTTCAGTTCTCCTAACACTTCAATTGCACCTGAATTAAGCCTTACAGGTTCACCCTGGTGATACATGCTGTTACCATCCATGCCTGCAAAGCGTGTGGCTCCGCTAACCGCATCGGCCAATCTGTCTGAAATGTTATTGCATGCACCCAACCCGAAGAGGCATAGGGCCAAAAGCAACAAATAAGATGATTTTTTCATAAGCAAATTGATTGAATCGTACTGCATATTTTGCAGTTCGTAAATATACAATTTTCCAATTATTCTGTTTAACTTGCAATAAAATTTTCCATCCCATGTCATCCGAAATAAAACCAAAACTGAAATACAAATTCTGGATTGAAACAGAAAGCGGCGAAGGCATTCTTGGAGAAGGAAAGTGGTTGCTTTTAAAAGCGATACGCGAAACAGGCTCCTTAAATGCAGCTGTTGACGAAATGAACCTGGCATACAGGCAAACATGGGATAAGTTAAAAAAAATCGAAGAGCAATTAGGTTTTAAGCTGATGGAACGACATCGCGGAGGTGCCAAAGGAGGTTCAACAGTGCTTACAGAAAAAGGTGAGAGAATGGTTGATTTTTTTGATCACCTGTATGCAAAGACAGAGGCTGAGATGGAGGGACTTTTTGATGAAATGATGATTGAATTGAAAAAAATTATGAAATAGTGTTTATTTGATTGATCAGGCAAACGAAAAAATTTGCTCCCGTTGTTTCTCAACTCCGTCAACACCCATTCTTTTCTTGCAATTCAGGGTCAACCACTTATTCGTTAAGTGTGTACATTTCTGCAAGCCCACCTGTAACAAGAATTCTTTCCTGGTCTTAATGGGATAAAACATTTTCAAAACCAATATCACCCATTAATCCAAGATGGAATTTTTTTCAACTGCAGAGATATTGTAAAAATCAACAGTGATATAGTAAATATTTGACATGTGCAAAATAACATTATTGCACCCTAATATAGTCGCTCATAAAAATCAAGACAAATCCTTTGTGCATTAAATACCAATTAGTTATAAATACAGCCAAAGGCTAAGATTAGAGGTTATTTACCGGATGCAGATCCGTGACAATGGTTTAGCGAATGATCAGCTTTCTCCTGGTTACTTCCCGCTCTCCTTTGATTTCTACCACATACAATCCGGATTTCTGTATGCTGAGTTGTGTCTCCAAACCTTCAGCAAAATAACTCAAAACAATCCTGCCATTGATGTCGTAAATCGTAATTTGATCACCGCTGTTTACACCGTTTACAGACACATTACCGCTGGATGGGTTTGGGAAGAGGCTGATAGGCTGAGTTATAATCTCTAAATCATCTACATTTACAGTAGCATCAAGTGTGAGC
>SKTQ01000082.1 GCA_007122505.1 Bacteroidales bacterium
CAACTGCCTTCCGGAAGATATTTTCCCGTAAGGGATATTCATGGCCAGGGGCTTTGTCCATGTGGATACATCATAAAACAGGCTGTCTTCGAACCACAAGGCCTTTTCAAATATCGATTGTATGAGCCGGTACTGGGGCTGTTGCAGTGGCACCAGCCAGGCTTTCCCGGGCTGGTAATTGTTACCGTCAATGTTTACGGGTCCGGTGATATCGTAAAACTGTATCCGGTGTGTTTTCAGAATATCTTTGAACAAGAGGTTTCGCGACATGTCGTGCGTATCGCCAAAAATGTAGGCTTTAAAGTCTTCGCGGGCGGCTTCTTCAACGGCTGAGGAAAAGAACCAGCGCAGATGATCCAGGAGTGTTTCCCGCATGTGCAGACCCGCTTCAATGGTTGACATTGAGACAATCACCTGGTTACGGATGGTCTCTGCAAAATCAAGGATGCCGTGGATGGTTTCGCGGCGGTGCCCGCGACTGGATGCCTGCTCAAACAGAATACCGATGCTTCCCTGCACGTCGGGGTAGGAAGACCCTTTCCCATAATAAAAATCATCAAAGCCCTGCTGCGTATAATAGGTCTGCCCTATCCGGTCGAAGGCGGCGGCGTGGAATTTCGCCACGTCCATGGTCAGTTCATCCGTCCGCCGGGGTGTGCGTGGATTGACTCTGGCAGGTTCTCCGGGCTGAAAAAAGAAGGTGCTGTTTGACCCAAACTCATGATGGTCGGTGTTGATGTTCGGCATCCAGCGATGATATGCATCGATGCGCCCGCGACTCTCCGGATGCTGCACCGGCAGCCAGTCGCGGTTGAGGTCGAACCAGTAATGGTTGGTCCTTGAGCCGGGCCATACATCACGAAATTCGCGGTTGTTGGGGTCAGGGTTCAGAGTAATGCCGCGGTGCCGGTTTACCCAACTGGCAAAACGATCCTGCCCGTCGGGATTGAGCGACGGATCAATGATCACGACCATGTTTTCAAGGATCTCATCTACTTTTTCATCCATACCGGCGGCGAGGTAATAAGCCACCAGGGGAGCGGCGTTATGCGCGCTGGGCTCGTTGCCATGCACACCGTATCCCAGGAACACAATCAACGGCATCTCACTGATATCCAAATCTGCAGACAGTTCAGGGTTGGTGAGCATGAGGTGTCTTTCACGGATTTCCTCCAGGTTGCGCTGGTTTTCCTCAGAAGTGATCACCAGGTGAACCAGCGGGCGGAATTCGTGAGACCTTGCATATTCATAAATGGTGGCGCGGGGAGAAGTTTCAGCGATCTTTTCCATATAATTGACCAGCAAGGTATGGCCAAGATGCCACTCCCCCACCTGGAAACCAAAGAACTCTTCCGGACTTGGTACGGATGCATCATAGGGAATGTCATCCAAAAACCAGCTGAGTGGCCTTTCGGCCCGGGATGGCGCTATCCCAAGTATAAGAAGCAGGCAAAAAATGGCTGCAAAAGTCAACAGTCTGTTCATGATATGATGATGGTTAAAGGGTTCTATTGTGCGCGCCGGCGGTAGTACCGGGCATTGTCTTCATCCTGAAAGCGTTCGTAGATATTGGCGAGAAAACTGGCATATTCACTGGTGGGGTTCTGGTTATACAGCCTGGTGAAATAATCCAGGGCGATACGCAGATTGGTGTTCACGATCTCCAGAGCATCAAGCAGTTGAGCATATTGACGGTGGGTACGGTTTTGTTCATAGGCCTGCATTTCACGACGGTATAAAGCATCGGCTTCCCTGAAATGGTGCCTCGCCAGCCAATCCAGTGCCGTTAAATTGTTTCGGTTCATGGCCAGGATCTGTTCTGCATGAAGGGTTGCCTGCTTGTCGTGGTCTAATGCAATCAGAACCTCCAGGTATGCGCTCATCAAATTCTCATCTTCTTCGGGAGATCCTTCCAGTTCAGGCCAAAGGTCATAAGCCTGCCGGAAATTCTGGCTTTCCACGTAGGTCATAAACAAGCGACGCTGCATTTCACCAAAATCAACACCAGCGGGGTAATGGTTTACATAGTACTCCAGCATCCTGATTTCGCGCGAAAGATTATCTATCTCCCTGTAAGAAAGCGCCAATGCACGGTAGGTTTGCGCATCAGCCGCATCGGTATGGCGCACCGGGTCCAGGTACTCTATGGCTTTGGAGGTTTCGCCCAGGTCAAAGGCGATAAGACCGGCATTTCTGAGTATCCGGCCGTCAACCGATCGATCGTTTTCGCGGTGCATGGCGATGATCTGTTCATACAAATCCAGTGCTCTTTCGCGCTCACCGGCCTCCATGGCAGCATCGGCCTCTTTTGATAATTCTTCAATATGTCTTAGGGGTGCACATCCGGCAATGAATATTGCCAGGCTTAACATAACAAACAGTATTTTTTTCATGGAGGCAAAAATACAGAATATTTGCGGAACACGGAAGCTTGCCGGCCAGCATGCCCGGTAAGCAGACACATTCAATGCCCGCGTGTATTATTCGGCCCTGAGGCTGTCGGTGGGATTGGCCCTGGCTGCTTTCAGAGATTGGTATATCATGGCCAAACTGCTGATGAAAGAAGCCAGCAAGACCGCCAGCACAAACAAATGCCACTGCTGGGAAATGTTTATCCTGAAAGCAAAATTATCAAGCCAACTGTCTACCACCAACCAGGCAGCAGGAATGGCAATTAACGCTCCGGCCAGCAACCAGCGCGACAATTCACCCATCAATTCAAAAACAATGCGCCCAACAGAAGCCCCGAATGTTTTTCTTATGCCAATCTCTTTTACCTTGCGCGTAACCACAAATGAGGTAAGGGAATACAATCCCATAAAGGAAATAATGACAGCCAGAATGGCGGCCGTGGTGATCATTTGATTGATCCGTTCCTCCTGTGTGTACATTTGTTGAAAAATCTGATCCACAAAAATGAAGTCCGTTACGTAGGTCGGATCGGTAGATTCAAACAATGTTTTTGCATAATCCATCACTTCCAGCATAAAACCCGGTTTGAACCGAATACTGATCATAAAAAAATGCTGAGAGTACATGGTGAAAGCAATGGGGTCAATTTCATGATGCAGCGACCGGTAGTTGTAATCTGAGATCACGCCGATGACCCTTCCCCTGTGATTCCAAACATAAATGTCTTCTCCTACAGGATCTTCCAGCCCAAGCTTCCTGGCAGCAGCCTCATTGATCACGATGGCATCCCTGTCGGTTCCCATGGCCGGATCAAAATCACGGCCACTGACAAACTGCATGCCGAAGGTTTCAAAATAGTTATACTGCACACGATTTTCGTGGATCATGATGGCTGTGGCGGGATCCTGGTCATGACGATAGGCATTTTGCACCGACATGCTTTCTCCGGGAATACTTTGCGACGCGGTGACCTGGATCACACCCGGATGCTGTTTTAACTCCGCAGCAAGAGCCTCAAATGACCGGTGCAGTGTAGCGGTGAGGCTTCGCATGGTAATCACATGTTCGCGGTCAAAACCAAGGTCTTTGTGCTTCATGTAAGAAACCTGTTTATGAACCAGTAACAAAGTGGCAATGAGAAATATGGAAATGGCAAACTGCAAGCCGGCCAAAACTTTTCTGAATGTATTGGGTTTGCCGCTTTTCTGTATGAGCCCCTTGAGTACAAGAGCAGGTTGGTAATGAGACAAGTAAAATGCCGGGTACAATCCCGCTAATATCCCAACCAGGATGGCAAAACCAATCATCCAAACAAACATGAAGGGGTTTATCCAGTAGGCCAGTTGAAATTCTTCATCGAGCATCATGGAAAAAGGCCCGATCAGCAGTTCGTTGGCAGCCATGGCAAACAAAAATGCCAGCAAGGCTACCAATACCGACTCACCGATAAACTGCCGCACAAGATCCGGTTTCCCCGCACCTACAACCTTACGCATACCAATCTCCCGGGCACGTTTCTCCGACTGGGCCGTCATCAGGTTCACGAAATTAAAAACCGCAATCAGCAATATAAATAAGGTCAGAAAAGAAAAAATATACACATTGCGTATATCCCCGGTAACTTCCATGGACATATTGAAGCGCGAATGCAGATAAATGCGTTCAAGGGGTTGCAATCCATGTGCGAAATAAAATCCATGAGGCTGAAACATTTCATTAATGAAGTCATCAGCAATTGCGATGGCTTTTTGCGAGAACTCCTCCGGACAACTGCCGTCCCTGATCATCAAATACGTTAAAAATGCCACCCCGTCGTGCTCCACAATATTGTATTCAGGCCTGATCATCGACGAAATGGATGCGACCATCTGCGCCTGCATGTGAGAATTGGCCGGGAAATCCTCCATAATTCCGGTTATTCGATAATCATGACCCGAAATCCTGATTGTTTTGTCCATCACTTCAGTGTCGCCAAAAAACCGGATAGCTGCGGTTTCAGAAAGCACAACACAAAACGGATCCCGAAGCACGGTTTCAGTATTACCCTTGAGCAATGGAAAGCTGAACATGTTGAAAAATGTCGAATCAACAAAGTGTATTTCTTCTCCGGCAAATCGCCGGTCATCAACATGGACGTCCTGCCTGTAAAAAACCCTTACCCTCACGGCATATTTTACTTCCGGCACCTGGTCGAGCATCAGGTCTGCAATATTGCCATTGGTTACTGCAGCCGTTATAACCTGGCCGTCAGCCATATTGCCTTCTATGGTAAAACGGTAAATGTTTTCACTGTTCTCATGAAAACGGTCATAGCTGAGTTGATGCCATACGTATATCATCAAAAGTATGGAAACAGAAAAGCCAAACCCCAGCCCAACAATATTGATCAATGCATAGGTTTTGTTTTTCCGGAGAAAGCGCCAGGCAATTTTCAGGTAATTTGCTATCATAGTTGTATTGTTTTGGATCGCCGATGACTGCACAACATCCAAATTTATACCAACAAATATAAGACTCTGAAATATAAAATATTAAACTGCTGAAAAAAATATTCTACATGCATGGATTGTTCATTATCGTACGCATTTGTTTCAAAACGAACAGCTTTTCTTTTTGCGCCGGCAGCATAAAACCAGTTCATCAGGATAAAGAAGAAGATTAATTTTTCGGAAACCAAAACTGACCACTCAAGTTGGCAAAACCTGAAATTTCCTGGTAAAAAAACGTTACATACAATAACATTCATCTAATTTTGTTAAAAAAAAGTTGTCTCTTTGCATCCAAAAAAATAAAAGATATGTTTGCCATTCGCAATTTATTGATTTTGTTCATAATCCTGACAGTTTCCGGAAATGTTGTTTCAGGAAGCATCTCTCCAGGTGAGGAAGAAAAGCCGGATCCGGTCACGGGTGTACCTGTTTTTCTGTCGCCGGCAGAAGCCTCTGCCTATTTAGACAGCCTGCTAAAAAAAGACAATCTCTGGAGGGATAAGGAAGACACCCTCAAGCTCTACCTGCGCAGGATGGTTGATCATTACAACAAGCCTTTTGATAGTGTCAGGGCCGGACTAAGAGGATATCCTTTTGAGGTCATTGAAATATTTCCCACGCATATCATTCATCATGACACCTTGCCTTTACGGTGGTTAGATCAGGTGCAATTTTTTGTAGATACGGTGCCATTGGAGAAAGACCCTTTTATTACACAGAAGACACTTGTTTTTCGTGCGCTGGAAGTGGATACCATCCCCTTACCGGCAGACACGCTGTTTCTGCAGATGGAACTGATCGTTGATTCCCTTTTGCAGGTTCGGGACACCATTATTGAGCAACGGATTGACCATGCTTTCCTGGAAGCCAAAAACATCCGTATTCACCAATTACTGGATGAGACTGTTTCACCGCCCCTGCTGCCGCCTGACAGCCGCAAATCAGTCCATTTCTTACCTGACTCCACCCACATTGTGATATCTGATACCACCCATGTGCTCATGGGCACCGAAGATTCACCGTTTTACATCGTTTCACACGAGAGCATGCCCGACTCCATTCAAAGTGCCGTTTCGGCCCTGCTTTCATACACCTGGGAAAGAGACTCCATTTTGATCTATTTTCATGATACGCATGGACGGAAAACACCTTTCTGGCTTACGGCCGGTGAAGACCCACTCTACAGATACTGGGTAAAAAATGCGGAAAACGA
>SKTQ01000148.1 GCA_007122505.1 Bacteroidales bacterium
ACAGCCGATGAATATGTCCTTGATCTGCATCACCTGGATGCGGGGCTCTATATTGTGCAAATACAATCGAACAGCAAAACATTTAGCAAAAGAATTTCCATAATTCCCTAAGCCATACATGCATTTCTCAAATTCACTCATTTAATCACCCTGTTATGAAAAGATCCATTTTTATTATTGCCTGTTTTATCCTGTTTTTGCTGGGACAGGCAGAGGCGCAAAGAAGCGCGGACTTGCCCAATTTGTCTATTGTTACTCTTGATGGACAAGAAGTCAATGCAAGCAATCTTCATAATGAAGGGAAGCCCTTTGTGATCAGTTTCTGGGCCACCTGGTGCCGCCCCTGTCTTCAGGAGCTGAATGCCATTGATGATATCTATCATGAATGGCAGGAATACGGCTTTAAACTTATAGCAGTGAGTACTGATGATGCACGTACCCGTCCAAATGTTTTGCCAATGGTTATGGGTCGTGGATGGGAGTACGAATTTTACCTGGATGAAAACGGTGATTTTCGCCGTGCAATGGGTGTGAACATTGTGCCTCATACATTTATTTTCAACGGCAAGGGTGAACTCGTGTATCAGCACACCTCTTTTTCGCCGGGTATGGAGTGGGACATGTTTGAGTTGTTAATTGAACTGCTTGAAGAATGAACCGGGAATACAAAAAAAACCGATACAATAAGCTGGTAGCGGTTCTCCTGTTTTTTATTTTAGCCGGTTTATCTTTCCAGGTCCATGGCCAAAATTTACTGGAAGGGGCCAGGATATGGGGAAATTTCCAGCTTGATGCCCAGTACTATCTGCCCGATTCGGTGATTGATGCACCGGAAGTACCGGAGAAAATCCTGATGAACGGTTTTGCCAACGTCAATATGTCTTACAGGGGTTTTACCCTGGGGTTTCGCTACGAGAGCTATCAGAATGCTTTGCTGGGCTTTGACCCGAATTACAACGGACACGGAATTCCCTATCGCTTTATTTCCTACACCCGTGACAACCTGGAAGTCACTGTTGGCAACTATTATGAGCAATTCGGCAGTGGTTTGATTTTTCGAACCTATGAGGAGAAAAATCTGGGTATCGACAATGCCATGGAAGGTTTTCGCCTGGTTTACAGGCCTGTTGACGGGATTAGTCTGCGTGGAATAATTGGTCGTCAACGCTTATTTTTTGATACCGGGCCCGGGATTGTCAGGGGTTTTGATGCCAATGTTAACCTCAATAACGTTATCCCGGCCCTTGCTGAACAACAAAGCCGGTGGATATTGGGTGGTAGTGTGATCAGCAAATTTCAGGAAGACAATAATCCGCGCTATAACCTGCCTGAAAATGTGGCTGCCTTTTCCGGCCGTCTGAATTTTATGAGAGGTCCCCTGAATATCTCTACAGAATATGCCCATAAGATCAATGACCCTTCTGCGGAAAACAATTTCATTTATAAGGATGGGCAGGCACTCCACATCAATGCAACATATGCCGTTCGTGGACTGGGCTTTTTGGTTTCTGCGAAGCGTATCGACAACATGAGTTTTCGAAGCGACCGCAACCAAACAGGCAACAATTTGCTAATCAACTTTTTACCTCCAACCACCAAACAACACTTGTACAGCCTGAGCGGCATGTATCCCTATGCCACACAACCAAACGGAGAAATAGGTTTTATGTCGGAACTCAATTTCACCATACCCAGGGAAACCACCCTTGGAGGACCATACGGCACAACGGTAACCATCAACTACAGCCTTGCCAACTCTATTCACAAAGAGAGAGTGCATGATACCATTCCCATTAGTCAGCGGGGCACCGAAGGCTATCGCTCCGATTTCTTCCGCCTGGGCGATGAACGCTATTTCCGGGATGTCAATATTGAATTGAACAGACGTTTCTCCAGGACCTTACGTGGCCTGTTTGCTTATGCGTATATTGCCTATAACCAGAATGTTATTGAAGGATATACGGATAAGGAAATGGTTTATGCGCATGTTCTGATTGCCGATATGACCTATCGACTACCCAATCGAAGAAGCCTCCGGTGGGAATTACAACACTTGTCCACCAAACAGGATAACCAGGATTGGGTCATGGCTATGCTGGAATATAACATAGCACCCAATTGGTTTTTTGCTGTCAGCGACCAGTACAATTACGGCAACAACAATAAAGACCTGCGCATTCATTACTATACAGTAAGTGCGGGATATACCCGGGGTGCAAACCGTTTTGGCCTTTCTTTCGGCAAACAGCGGGAAGGCATCATCTGCGTTGGAGGTGTGTGCCGAAAAGTACCGGCATCCTATGGATTTACCCTGAATGTAACCAGTAGTTTCTAAAGCTCCACAGTATGTTATTACAAAAGATCATCCGCAGTATTTTTTTGATTTCTTTCATTTCATTGGGCTTTTTGGTGGGATGCGACATCATTGAGCCTCCTTATGTGACTGAATTTGAAAGTCCCAATGGAGATCACGGGGAAGTGGTTCAAAAAGTTTTACTGGAAGAGTTTACCGGGCATCAATGCCCCAATTGTCCTGAGGGCTCTGCCATTGCTGCAGAGATAAAGGACTGGTATGGAGACCGGGTGGTAATCATGTCGATCCATGCCGGTTGGTTCGCCCGTGTTTCCGATGGGATGTTCAGCTACGATTTTCAGACCGAAGAGGGCAATGCACTGAATAATTTTTTCGGGGTTAACCAAAACCCCATTGGCATGGTAAACCGCACCCCCTTTAATGCCAATCCCCTGATGGGGCCATATGCCTGGTGGGATGCTGTTGCGCAGGCCATAGAACAGGAACCGGCCTTTGGACTGGAATTGGAGTTGTCTTTTGATGCGGGCTCAGCCAATTTAACAGCCGGCATAGATGTGCATACCCTAATGCAATCATCCTGTCAATACCGGTTATCGGTGTTTCTCACCGAAAGTGGTATCATCAAACCACAACGTACCAACAATCCCGATTTTCCATCAGGTGTAATTGAGGACTATGAGCACAAATATGTTTTGCGTACTTCATTCAACGGCACCTGGGGAGAAATGGTCAACGAGTCTTCCATCAAAGTGGGTGACAATTTCACTTTTGGTTATACAATAACCCTCGATCAGGATTGGGTTCCGGAAAACTGCTCAGTTGTTGCTTTTATATACCATGCCACAACCATGGAAGTGATACAGGTTGAAGAGAAACCTGTAACTCCATAGCTGAGATTATCTTCAAAAACAAATTGTCACCTAAAGATTGATCACCGAACCTATCTTCTGACAAATCTGTCCGTTGTTACTGTCTGATCATCATGTATTGCCCTCAGAAAATAGATGCCTGAAGGCAGGTCGGAGATATTGATTTCCAGATCGTGTATTGAATGGGTATCAAACCCGATTCTTGTTTGTCCCAGCATGTCGAGCACTTCTAACCGGATCATTTTTTTATCGCTTGTTATTTTGATCCATTGATCCGCCGGGTTTGGAACAATGCTGAACTGAACCGGTTCACCTGTAAGTGGCATTGATGTATCGTCCCGGGTCAGGACCACCTCTACCACCATATCTTCTTCGGTAAGATGCACCGATCCCTCCTGAGGGAAAAAGCCTTCCTTGCTTACTTCCCATTGAAGGCTTTGGTGCACACCCACTTCTTCAAAAAGGGCAAACCCCAAATGATCAGTAACCATTTCGCCATAATTCTCTAACCATACCTGGGCCCCTTCCAATGGATCAGTTTCGCGGAGGTTTCCGCTGCCTGCTGCCATGGCACCGACCTGGAACTGAACGGATATGTATAGTGTGGGAATATCCACAGTGGCCGTGTTGGAAGGATCTGACTCACCGGCATCATATACTGCCGTTACAAAATAGCTGTAGGTGGTATTTTGCACAAAGTCTTGATCCATGTATTCGGTTTCTGTGATTTCATCTGCCAGCAATTCTTCATCCTTGTAAAGCCTGTAATATAATAACTCAGCACGTTTATCGGCCGGCGGCTCCCATTGTAAAGCAATGGTCTCACCGGTGAAAGTCGCGGTCAGGTTCACCGGTGGTTCCAGGCTAACCGGCGGCATTGCTTCAATAAATCTGCCGTAAATATCCGAATATTGATTATTTACGCGGGAATCCTGCCATAAAACAAGAAACTGATCACCATGCCCGGTAACCTCCGGATCTCTCTGGTGGAACTGATTGACGCCAACCGGTATTTCGTTGGTGTAAAAGCTGCCGTCGGCATTGATGATGCGTCCGTGCACTTCGTACCATACGGTTTGTTTCTCTTTGTCAATACCTGCTGCTGGATACCTGATCAGGTCATGGAATCTTGCCACCTGTGCAGCTTCTTTTGTCAGATTTTGCTGTTCCCAAACCACCATAAACTGGCTTCCGTTTGTTCCCACACGCGGCCATGACCGTTCTTCATTATTTTGAAGAGGGCTTATGGCTATATCTGCTCCAACTGTATTACCGCTGCTGTCAAACATTTGACCGAAAACACCATTTTTTGAGCCGTGACGGCGGTCAGCCCAAACTGCAAGATAGTGTTCTCCATTGAAGGCTACCCTCACGAGCAATTGTCTCTGGGGCTGGTCAGAAATTACAAAGTCATCGCCAACGGGCTCCCCATCTGTATTGTAAAACCATCCGTAAATGGAACGTTCACCGCTGCGGTTATCGTCCCAAACGATCAGATAATTGGTGCCATCAAAGAGTATATCCGGGTATATTTGTGCATGGCTTTGTTCAAGCACTTCCGGCCTGATGATGAAATTGCCGCCTACGAGGTTATAGTCTGTGGCACATACGAACTGGCCCAGTATCCGGGCACCTTGCGTTGGCAGCCCATCCTGCCATATCACCAGGTAATGCTCACCGTCAAAAGCAGTGCGCATGAATGCCGGTGAGTGCTGGGCGAGATTGTCGTTAACCTGGATATTGCCCGATAAAGGTGCTCCGTTCAAACCTAGAATGCGAGCCATCCCATCACGGTTATAATCAAATATGCCCCTCTGCCGCGACCAGGTGTATAAAAAATTCTCCGTGCCCATGGCCAGGGCAGGCATGAACGACATGGCCGGATGGGCGGGAACGACCAATTGCTCCTGGGAAACAACCCCCTCAGGTGAAATAAACCTGGAGTAAAAACTGTAATCACCACCACGCCTGTCAAGATATACGGTAAAGTAATCTTCGCCATCAAAAACCACCATGGGGTAATTTTGACTGAATCCGTCAGTGGCAACGGGAAACTCTTCAGCGGTCAATGATACCGGTAAATAAAAAAATGTTAGAGCGAGAAATACATAAAAAGTATGTTTCAGCATGACTATAAAATTTTGTTTTTGAATATCAAAACCTTTGAATCTATAAAATTAAGAAAAGTTGAATATATTAGCAAGTACAATTTTTGTATATTCGTATTGTCCGGAAATTGTAAATTGTTTTCTTATCTTGCAACTCATTTTTCAGCTACAAACAAATACAACAATCATGAAAAACCAATTATCTGTTTTTTTTCTTACTTGCGCCTGGCTTTTACTGCCCTTTATTGTAACCGGCAGTAATACAACGCCGAGGAACGACAATGGATGGACCATTGTCAATCAGTTTTCCATTCACAACAACGCGGGTGGCCTTGCTTCTGATGGAAATGTCCTGTTTATTGGTGGTTTATACGGCAACGTGGGTCACAAGGTCTATACTTTTGATCCGGTCACCCATGAATTGCAGTTGCTGTTTGATGGGCCCCAGGACAATACGCTGGGACTTACATTTGACGGCCAGCATTTGTGGACCATTGAACAAACAGGGGCTTCAACTCCCGCACAGGCCTGGCAGATAGACCTGGAGGGTAATCTTGTGTCGCAGTTTGATCTTCCTGGGTCCTATATGTCGGGTATTGCCTGGGATGATGGAAATTTCTATGTGGCAACCTATTTCCCGAATCCCGGAACCATTCATTATGTGGATGATCAGGGAAATGAAATTTCCAGCTTCACACCTCCTTCCAATCAGCCCTGGGATCTGGCTTTACAGGGTGATTCATTGTGGATTGTGGATTTCTGGAATGATTTCATCCATTTGGTTGAACTGGACGGAACGTTGATC
>SKTQ01000145.1 GCA_007122505.1 Bacteroidales bacterium
CGCGGATAAAAGACAACATCCGTGTTCATCCGCGCTCGCCGCAGGCGATCCGTTTCATCCGCGTTCCATCAAAACCAAAGGCTGTCAGTCACTTGCTTCGCGTCATATGCGCGTCGCGCGTCAATTGCTTCGCGTCATTTATTGTCATTTAGCGCTTCGCGCTGTCATTTTCTCAAAGCCCGGTCGTAATCATATTTAATTGAAAATCGATAATTGATCATTGGAAATCATTCCCACATTTGCACATTGGTACATTTACACATTTTTACATTTGCACATTGTCATCCCTCCACGTCTTTCATGGACAAGGCGATCCTTTTTCTTTCCGCATCCACCGATAAAACCTTGACCATCACTTTCTGGTTCAGCTGGACCATTTCGGCGGGGTCTTTTACAAAGCGGTTGGCCAGGTGGCTGATATGCACCAGGCCGTCGTTGTGCAGGCCAATGTCAACAAATGCACCAAAAGCAACAATATTGGTCACGATACCCGGCAAAACCATCCCTTCGCGGAGATCTTCAATGGTTTTGATACTTTGATCGAAAGAGAAAAGGTCAAACGATTTGCGGGGGTCTCGCCCGGGCCTGTCCAGTTCTTGCATGATATCGGTCAGTGTTGGCAATCCTGTATTGTCGCTGATATACTTCTGAAGGTCAATTTGCTGACGCAGGCTTTTGTTTTGCATTAGTTCAGGAACGGAGCATCCTATGTCGGCAGCCATTTTTTCCACTATGGGATAGCTTTCCGGGTGAACCGCGCTTTTGTCCAGCGGGTTTTCCGACTGGCTTACCCGGATAAAACCGGCCGATTGCTCAAAAGCTTTGGCACCAAGCCGCGGGATGTCATGCAATGCCTTCCTCGATGGTATAGGGCCATGGCTGTTTCTGTGATTGATGATCGATTCGGCCAGGGCAGGCCCGATTCCTGACACATACTGCAGAAGCTGTTTGCTGGCGGTATTGATTTCAACCCCCACCGCATTTACACAACTCACCACCACATCATCAAGGGTTTGCTTCAACAGCTTCTGATCCACATCATGCTGATATTGCCCAACGCCGATTGACTTGGGATCAATCTTGACCAGCTCCGCCAACGGGTCAGCCAGCCGCCTGCCGATGCTCACAGCACCCCGCACTGTTACATCGTAATCGGGAAACTCTTCCCTCGCAAGGTCAGAGGCAGAATAAACGGATGCACCGCTTTCGTTGACCATTACAGCTACCACGTCCCTGTCAAATCGGATCCGTTTTACCAGGTTCTCCGTCTCCCGTCCGGCAGTACCGTTTCCGATGGCAATGGCGTCTATGCGGTACGCCTGCACCAGGGCATGTATCTTCGACATGGCTGCCCCCGACTGCCCAACAGGCGGATGGGGGTAAATGGTTTCGTTATGCAGGAGCTGCCCCTCCTCATCTAAACAAACTATTTTGCAGCCGGTACGAAATCCCGGATCAATGGCCAGGATACGCTTTTGACCCAGTGGTGGTGCCAGCAGGAGCTGCCGAAGGTTATTGCCGAACACTTCGATGGCCTTCCTGTCGGCTTTCTCCTTCAGACTGTTCCGCAATTCCGTCTCCAACGAAGGATGGAGCAGCCGTTTATAGGAATCCCGAATGGCCAGCCGGACCTGTTCTGCACACAATCCGTCGTTCTTCAGGTATTGTTTTTCCAGGGTCATATAAGCGGTATCTTCATCAGGGGCAATCCTGATCTTCAGAAAAGCCTCATTTTCGCCCCGAAACATGGCTAAGATCCGGTGAGAAGGGGCTTTAGAGGCATTTTCAGTCCACTCGAACCAACTGGCGTACTTTTCCCCCTCCTTTTCCTTTCCCTTGGCAACCCGGCTTTCAATTTGCCCTTCCCGCTCCATCAAACGACGTAACAGGCTACGCGTACGGCTGTTCTCATTGACCCATTCGGCAATAATATCCCGTGCACCGGCCAGCGCATCTGCTGCACTTTCCACATCTTTTGACGGATCAACAAAGTCTTCTGCCTTTTGCTCCGGATCTCCAATTCCTTGTGCCATGATATACTTCGCCAGCGGCTCCAGGCCTCTTTCCCTGGCAATGCTCGCGCGTGTTTTGCGCTTCGGCCGGTAGGGCAGGTACAGGTCTTCCAGTTCCGACATGGTAACAGCTGCCAGGATCTGTGCTTTTAATTCATCGGTAAGCAAACCCTGTTCTTCAATGGACGCCAGTATCGCTTCCCGGCGCTTGTCCAATTCTTCAAGTCGTTGGAGTAAATCCCTGATCTCTGTGATCTGCACTTCATCCAACGAACCGGTCATCTCTTTGCGGTAACGGGCAATAAAAGGAACCGTTGCTCCCGAGGCCAGCAAGCCGGCTGTTTTCTCTGCATTTCGCTGAGAAATACCCAGTCGGTTGGCAATGTCTTCAATATATTTTGAAAAATTATTTTCCATTTTCCTGGTCAATGTCAGATATTAATTATAAACATGAATTTTTTGATGATTGTTATTCTCCCTCATCTCTGCTAAAATCGATCCGCCATTGGATATGGTACCGGAACGATCGCCTGTGGTAAGGGCTCAGGCCATGGATACCTATGGCCTGTTTGTGTTTCATGGTGGGATAGCCTTTGTTATTCTTCCAACCATAGTAAGGATAATCTCTGTCAAGCGTTTCCATCAATGTATCCCTGCTGGTTTTTGCCAGTATGGAAGCTGCTGCCACTGAGAGATAGGTGGCATCTCCTTTTACCACACAACAGTGCGGAATATCATCATAACTGTTAAACCTGTTGCCGTCCACCACGATCATTGCCGGTTGGGGGTTAAGCGCTCTCAAGGCCCGGTGCATGGCCAGGATGCTTGCCTGCAGAATATTGATCTCGTCAATTACTGTATTGTCAACTACGGCAATGCCATAAGATAATGCATGCTGCAGGATGAGCTCCCTGAGTTGCATCCTTTTCGCTGCCGGCAGTAGTTTGGAGTCATTCAGTCCTGTAACCAGCCCTTTGTCGGGTTTTCTGGGCAAAATTACCGCTGCCGCCACCACCGGTCCGGCAAGACATCCACGTCCGGCCTCATCGCAACCGGCTTCAGGGAAATATTTGCTGAAATATGTTTTGAGCGGATGGTGCACAGTTGGTGATGGATTTGGTTACCGGTCAGATTCCGTGTACATCCGGTCAGGCATAGGTGGACAACCCCCGGATGATTGCGTCAAAGAGCACCCTGCCGTCTTCGTTGCTCAGCTCGGGATCTGCTGCCCGCTCGGGATGTGGCATCATCCCGAATACATTGCGTTCCCGGTTGCAAATGCCGGCAATGTTTTCCAATGATCCGTTGCGGTTTACGGCTGGTGTTATCCTGCCGTTCTCATCGCAATAGCGAAACAAGACCTGCTGGTTATCGTTCAGTTGCCGCAGTGTGTCTTCGTCGGCAAAAAAACGTCCCTCACCATGGGCCACAGGAATTTTCATGGGTTTGCCGGGTGTGGTGCCAGCAGTCAGCAAGCTGTCGGTGGTCTGGCTGGTAATATAGGCGTTGTCGCAAATGAATTTGTGCTCCGGGTTGTGTAACAGCGCTCCGGGAAGCAGATGTGCTTCACACAATATCTGGAATCCGTTGCAGATACCCAGCACAAACCCACCTTTTTTGGCATGGCGGATCACTTCATTCATGATGGGTGAAAAACGGGCTATGGCACCCGAACGCAGGTAGTCGCCATATGAAAAACCTCCCGGAAGCACAACCATATCTGCATTTTGAAGGTCCGTGTCCTTATGCCACAATGGAATCACCTCCTGACCAAGGATTTTTTTCAAAACATAGATCATATCATGATCGCAATTGGACCCGGGAAAAACCACCACACCAAATCTCATGTTCTTGTATTTTTAGGTAAACTGTATTCCCGCAAAGGTAATGAAAATCGTACTCAGAAACCTTACAGACATTTATTTAAGACCACCAAAATAAGGTAATAAGGTTTATGTGGAGAGGGGTGCATCCATTTCTACTAAGGTTTTTGGGGTTCTATAAGGTTTTATCTGTTTATAGTTTTGTAATTGTGTTGTTTAGCTTTTGTAGTTGTTTTTAAACTGCCCCTTCAGGGCGCTGGTGAGGGCTATGGTTGCCTTTAACCCAAGGCGTTGCCACAGGGCTGAATTAATTTGCCCTTCAGGGCGTTCCGTTTACTTCCGCAAATCCTCCCATCTCCCAGCTCTCAGTTCTCAGTTCCCGGTTCTCAGTTCTCAGTTCTCAGCTCCCATAATCATCTGAAAATGTACAAATGTGAGAATGTCGAAATGCCATATGTAAAATGTTGCTTTTCTTTGCGCCTTTTGCGTGATTAAACCTTTGCGGCCTTTGCGAGGAATAAATTGTTTCACGCAAAGACCGCAAAAAAAGATAAGCTCGCAAAGCACTGCTGCATTTATTGCCTTGTACAATCATTCACCATGGGTCAAACGCTGGTTATTTGGACAGGTCAAGCTCTGTCCCTACAAATATCCCTGTTAAATTAACCGCAGGCCGGTCAAGCCCGGCCTATACAAACGGATCCGAAGGATGTTTACCAAAAAGATCAGGGTAATCGTTGGTTGTTTTCATTATCCCCCGCCGCCTCGGTATAGGCCGGGCTTGACCGGCCTAAAAATGTCTTGTTGTAATGGCAGAATGTAGGGACAGGGCTTGACCTGTCCCTTTCAATTTTTTAAAACGGTTTATTTCTTCATTTCGGAGAAATACTTGTAGAAATAGGGAATGGTTTCCATCCCTTTGTAAAATTGATAGAGGGGGTAGTTTTCATTGGGTGAATGGATGGCATCCGATTCGAGTCCGAATCCCATCAGGATGGATTTGATTCCAAGAATATGTTCAAACATAGAAATGATCGGAATGCTTCCACCACTACGGTAGGGAACGGGTTTCATTCCGTAGGTTTCTTCGTAAGCCATGCTGGCTGCCTGGTATTCGGGGGTATCAACCGGGCTGACATATCCTTCGCCGCCATGCAGAAACTCTACATCCACCTTAACATAGTCGGGTGCGATCGACAAAAAATGATCCCTGAACATCCGGGTGATCTTGTCAGAGTTTTGATGGGGTACCAGTCGCATGGAGATCTTTGCATGGGCTTCCGACGGAAGCACCGTTTTGGCACCTTTTTCCGTATGTCCGCCCCAGATTCCGTTCACGTCCAGAGAGGGCCTGATGCCTGTTCTTTCCAGTGTGGAATAACCCTTTTCTCCCCGGAGTTCTTTTACATCGATCGATTTTTTATACGCTTCTTCGTCAAAAGGTGCCCTGGCCATTTCAGCACGCTCTTCATCGCTAAGCTCTTCCACATCATCATAAAAACCTTTTACGGTGATCCTGCCGTCTTTGTCAATAAGGCTGCTGATCATGTCGCAAAGGATATTAATGGGGTTGGCAACGGCACCACCGTACAGGCCCGAATGCAAATCGCGGTTTGGTCCGGTAACATGAACCTCGCAATAGGAAAGACCCCTCAGGCCTGTGGTAATGGAGGGCGTATCCGCTCCCAGCATGGCTGTATCCGAGACAAGGATCACATCACCGGCCAGTTTTTCGCGGTTTTTTTCCAGGAATTTCCCGAGGCTGGGTGAGCCGATCTCTTCCTCCCCTTCAATCATAAACTTCACATTGCAGGGCAGCTGGTTGGTCTCCACCAGGTATTCGAAGGCAGCAAAATGCATAAACATCTGACCCTTGTCGTCGTCGGCACCGCGGGCATAAATCTTGCCATCGCGCACCTCCGGTTCAAAAGGCCCGCTTTTCCATAAATCCAGCGGTTCCACAGGCTGCACATCATAGTGGCCGTAAATAATGACCGTGGGCAGGGAAGGATCAATCATCTTTTCACCATATACGACAGGATGGCCTTCCGTTTCGCATACTTCCGCCTTTTCGGCACCTTTTTTCAGCAAACTCTCCTTCACCCATTCGGCTGCCTTGTACATATCGTCCTTGTGTGCATCCTTGGAGCTGATGGAAGGAATGCGAATCAGTTCA
>SKTQ01000117.1 GCA_007122505.1 Bacteroidales bacterium
GATCCACATCGGCCAGTGCACGCGTCATCCTGGCCTCTGCCTCTTCCTGCAGGCGTCGGTTATTGAGGATATCCCGCTCGAGGGACTCCCCTTTCTCCACATGTCCGGCCAAAGTGTCCAGCAACAACTGCTCAACTCCGGATGCAGGTATGGTAAGATTTTCCAGAATTTGCCGGGATGCTTTTTTGACTTTTTCGGCCTCAAGAGTCTTTGATTCAGCCTCGGCAATCTCACTGTCAAGGCCGGCAATCCTATCCATTTCCTCACCGCTAAATTTTTCAAGAACTGCCGGATAGGTTTCAAATGCTCTTTTGGAGGAGACATAAGCACCGTGTGCATGGAGAAAGTCAATCAGCTTTTCAAATAATGCCTTGAGCTTGTCTGCCTTTTTAGAATCTTTCAATTGCTTCTGCAAGCCGGCCAGATTTTCCTCTTCTTTTTTTAACGACAATTGTTGTTGGGAAACACGCCTGACCTTTTCCCTGGCCTCACGAAAGGCTTTGAATTCTGCACTGGTTTTCCGTTTGATTTCATCTTTGTATTCCAGCTTTTGGCAGGCACTTTCCAGGTCGTATCCTCCTACGGTAAGCCTGGCAATATGTTTGGCGGCATCTTGTTCCTCAGCCGTCACCAGTTGGTGCAGGGCAAAAATATAACGATGGTACGACTCAGGAGGCGGCAAATCAGGCAAAGCGGCAGGGACCCCGTTACGTTCTGTCCTGATGCTGCTGCCATCAACACGGATCGTCCATTCGTTTTTCCCCAGAAAAAAACGGCCAAAAGCAGAAATGCCTTCCGTTTCGCGTTGCCAGATCATTTTCTGAATGAGCACCGCCGTGGAAGTTTTACCGGATGCGTTTGGTCCTGCAACGATATTCAGGTTTGGCTTCAATCCCGTATATTTTTCCAATCCGCGGGGAAGCCCCGGCATCTTTTTAACAGATAATTCCCTAAGAATCAAAGGCTCATTTTTCATGTAGAATGTACCCTTTTGTTTGTTTTGCCTTTCGGCAGAAAATTCGCTTTGCCTGAAACAGATTGCAAACCCCGCTAACTGGGCGATAAGCGTGCATCATTTTGCAAAACTTTGGGTTGTGTCTTAGCTTGTGCGGTTTTGCAAATGTGCCACCAATAGCGTGGGCTTAATCATCTTTTTTATCTACGTTCTTTATCAAGTCTTATGCTAACATTTTTGCTTGGGTTATTACCGTGTCAATCATTCTGTTGTGATAGCGTTTTATGGCATCTTTCAACATTTCAGAATATTTCTTGCTCTCAACCAAGTTGATTTTTGTCCGTTTCTTGATTTCGTCTTTGAGTATTTTTTTTTAGCAACTCAACGATATACATTTTCTCGCCAAGAATGCCACTATCGGTTCTTACCTCCACATCTACGCCATCGGTCAGGTAGCGATAAAAGTTTTCGGTAATGCTGTTTCTCATTTTTGTTTTCAGTCACATAACAGTTACATAAAAAATCGTTGATTATCTATTAGTTATATAGTTTTTGGAACGCTCAGTCACATAACCATCACATAAGATTTAAAACCAGAAAGGAACATATTTAGCATACTTTCTCGATTTACTCTCTGTATCATAATCCTTTATAAGTCCTGCTTGAATAGTGTCGGAAATAATCCTTGAAGCAATAGAATAGTTTTGCTCCTCTATTCCAAAACGCTCCCGCAAGCTTTGGTTGGTCATATATTCACCTGAAACATATCTAAGGCATGCGTGCAGATAGCAAGCTCTTACCTTATCCTGTTTATCCATTTGCCTGAGCGTTTTATGGGCATAAAGAATAATGCGGGTATAATTATCTCCAACGATGATTTCCGGCGCGGGTAGTTGATTGTACTCACATTCAGAAACTACTTTGTCAATACCGCTTCCCCTTTCTTCACATATATTGAGCCGTCTCATAAAGCGGGCAAGGATTTCATTGCGGCTTTCAGGATTATGATCTACAAATCGCAGGGGGTCTATCAATGGTTTTCCCGGATTGGTGATTTCAATACGGTTACTAAACACTTCAACCATAGGTGAACTTCCTTTTATAGAAAAGTCTTGATGAATCAGTGCATTGGCGACTAATTCACGTATAGCAAGCAATGGATATAGTGAAACTCGTTTGCGAAGTGCTTTATCTATGACTTCATTGGAAGGTAGTTGTTCATCCAAGTATTTAATAAGTCCTTCAAAACCAATTGCATAGCCTCTTATGCCTGTTTGTTCTTTGATGGTGTGAATCCTATTGTTCCCCTTGTAAATAATCACTCGCAAGGCTTTACGAGAAATCCCATCAAAAACACTGATGTCTCTTGCAAACAACAAAGCCCCAATGTTTTTTATTTCATATGCTTTAGGAGTCTTCAGAATAACTTTTTCCTGCAATAATCTTTCAATGATACCTATTCGGTTGTCGGGCAACGGAAGTTTGAGCAGGTCAAAAAAGGCAGGATAATCAATGTAATTAAGAATATCATCCTCATTGGCATTTTCAAGGGCAACCCCATTTTCGAATACCGGTGTGTTTTCAATACGCCATATTTCCCGTTCCCGTTCCGGATGGTCATCCAGTCGCTTTTTGTAACTGCCAACCCTTATAAAATACTCACCCCTGAAGCTTACCGGGGTATTGCGTGTAGCCTGAATTTTGAATACGGAAAAATGCAATCCGTTATAATCAAACTCATAAATATTGACATCAATTCTTGGGTTAAGTTGGGTAACCAACCAATTCTCCAATTCCTGATTGCCTTTTTTTTCTGATAACGGCCGAAAATCCGTACCCACAAGCTTGTGGGTAGTATCCTCTAAACCAAACACTAAAAAAGCAAAATCCTTTTTATGGTAGCAGGCACTATTGCTCAAGGCAGAAATATATTCACCGATCTCCTGCGGATTGGCATTATTTCCCTTAAACTCTACCCACTCACACTCTTTGGGCAGAGCGGCAAGGTCTTTAATCAGTATTTCAAGCTCTTGTGCATTCATACGCCTACTTCAAATTGTCCGCTCATTAACTTGGGAGTTGTTGTTTTGAGTGTCTCAGTCACTATTCTGTTATTTGCTTCATTCTGTTAAATCTTTGCTCAATGTAATGGAACCAATCAGGTCAATGAGTTCACCAAGACTTTGTTTTCGAGTGCTGGTCGGGCATAGTCTTTTGACAAAACGCCTTTGAGTGCAGGATTGTCTCTTTCAATGCTGTCCATTGCTTCGTCAATGCCATTGCCGATTTTAGAAAGTTTAGCATGTTGCATTGGGGCAAAAGCAAATGTGCTGAATAGCGTTGGCTTTGTGCATGGGTATGCAGCTCTTTTGATCTTGCTGAAGCGTTGGCATTTTGTCTTTCATTACACAGTTCGTTTATTGTTGGTCGTATCGTTTTTTAGGAGCCCTACAAATCAAAACAACAGCCTAAACCAATCTGATCATTTCACACCGGTATCAACCATGCATCAGTGTGCTGAGCAGCTTGCGGCATTCCTGTAATAATTGTAACCGTCCTTCTTTTTCATCCGGCTCTGAAATCCTTTCATAGCTTTTCAGGGCGATGTATGTTTCAGAGCGCTGCATTTGTTCGGTTTTCATCTTCCATTCTCTCAGCATTTCATCCAGCAAGGCAGTGCTTTCACCTTTTTGGATGGCGAGAATGGTTTCAGCCAGCCGGCCCGCCAGGGAGGGCTCTTTGGCCAAAACCTCCAGGTTTTCGATGGCCGGTCTGATCCGGTTTAACACCTTCCTGATTTTTATGGATTTCCCCGGGATAATATCATCCAGATAATCATCCTCAGCCGGATTCACCCATGTCTCAACAGAAAAACCGTCGGGATGCTCACCTTCAAGGTACAAGGTAAACACCATGTATAGTAAGCTATCGTTGATCTTTTGCAGCGAATGGGATTTGGTTTCAATAGCTTCCATGATTCTGCCTCTCAGGTCGCTTTTGTGATGCATGTTTGTCACATCTACGATCAGGTCATCATAATACACCGGTGAAAGAGGGATCGTTTCGTGCCCGATATCCTGACCGTGTTTCAGGTTGAGCATTACCGGCCCCCTTACTCCTGGTTCGGCGGCACTAAGTGCATGTGGCGATCCGGGATAAAAGATCAGTGGCAAAGAACCCCGGTAAACGGTGGGTTTATGGATGTGTCCCAGCACCCATGCATCCACCGGCTGTTGCCTTAAACCCGATAGCCTCAGCGGAGCATACACGCTGTCGGCCACATCTGCATCACCATGAAGCAAACCGATGGTAAAACAGGACTTTGGGGATATATCCACTGTAAATGACAAAAGGGGGTCTTCCCGCACATGCCTCCGTGGAAATGACCATCCCACCAAGGTCAGATCAACGCCATTCCTTGACAAAAGATGACTTTCCCACCTGCCGTCTGCTCCCAGCAAATGTACATTGGGAAAACGACCTTGTCCGATGATTTCCGGCAGTACATCATAGTCATGATTGCCTGCCACCAGAAACACCTCAACATTTGCTTCACGAAGTTTCTCAAAACCGGCTTTTAGCGGCCCCACAGCCTCAAAGTATTTGTTGTCTTCATCAATAATATCACCGGTAAGCAACAGGGCATCAACTGATTCCCGTAAGACCAGGTCAACGATCTTATGCCAGGTATAGGTGGTTTTTCCTTCCGCGGTATTTGCCGGCAGGTCTGCCGAACGGCGGCCAAGGTGCAAATCTGATGTGGCTAATAACTTGATGGACATAAACAGGGTCTTTTTCCATCAACAATAATACAAAAGATTTCCTTAGCTCCCCAAAGGAAAAATGAAGAACGGTCAGATTTTGAATTTATCTGGTAAGATTATAAAGAAAACGGATGTTGGTTAGTTTGCGGCAAGATGCTTCTTCACCGCTTCTTTTTCTGTATCCGTTGCATGCCGGTCCATGTAATTCCTGACTATGTCAGGCATATCCCCTCCACGCGGTACAAATATCATGGCCGCACTGTTCATGCAATAGCGCAATCCGGTGGGCGGCGGACCATCATCAAACACGTGTCCCAGATGGGATCCGCTGGAAGAATCGATCACCTCGGTACGAATCATACCATATGTCCTGTCGGTTCTGTAATAGACCGCATCAGGCGTGATGGGTTCAAAAAAACTAGGCCATCCGCAGCCACTGTCAAACTTGGTGTCCGACACAAACAAAGGCTGTCCGGTAGCGGCTGAAAAATAAATACCCACTTCCTTATTATCGTGATAGACTCCGGTAAACGGACGCTCTGTTCCCGCTTCACGCAACACATGGAATTGCATAGGCGTCAGCAAATCCTTCCATTCACCATCTTTCTTTTCAATCCGGTATGTTTCGGGATCATTGGTTTTGATGTTAACTCTCATGTCTCTGTCGTTTATTCCCTGCGGCATATAAGCAAATATGCCGGCCAGCATAATGAAATTCAGAATATGTATCATTTTTATTGGTTGATTAGATTCTGTTTGTCTGTATTATAATTTCAGCGCCGACATGCCTCCATCCACTCCGATCACCTGCCCGGTGATCCAAGATGCGTCATCGCTCAGCAGGAAGGCTGCCATTGCTGCGATGTCAGCCGGGGTACCGGTCTTTTTAAGCGGATGTCTCTCTGCCGCTGCTTTTCGCCGTTCGTCCGTTCCAAGCAGGCGTTCGGCCAAAGGTGTGTCAGTCAATGAGGGAGCCACTGCATTCACCCGCACTTTGGGAGCAAGCTCGGCCGCCAGGCTGCGTGTCAGCCCTTCCACGGCACCCTTCGCCATAGCCACAGAAGCATGGTATGGCATCCCCTGTGAAACAGCTACGGTACTGAACAACACAATGGAAGCAGCCGGTGATGCCTGTAGTTTTTTATATAATGCCTGAATCACCTTCAAGGCACCCAACGCATTCACCTCAAAATCGTTGCGTACATCATCAGGTTTCAAACCCCTTACAGGCTTCAGGTTGATGGTACCGGGACAATAAACCAGGCTGTCAAC
>SKTQ01000276.1 GCA_007122505.1 Bacteroidales bacterium
AAAGACCCTTCATATCCGCGCAGCAGGATTTTTTTTTTTTTTTCGGGCTCCATGCCGTAACGCATGTCGTTGCGCCGGTAGAGGTTCTCCATACGTATCCCGTATTCCTGCGATATCCGGAACATGGTATCGCCTGGTTTGGCAATATGGTAGCGTACTTCGCCGCGGCGTCGCTTGGGCTGTATGAACACGCGTTGCCCCGGCTCTAACTGATGGTTGTTTTCAAAGTCATTATAGCTGATGATCTGGCGTGGACGCATATCCAGCTCTCTTGCGATGGATTGCACGGTGTCACCGTCTTTAGCAATGACGTAATTGATCCTGTTAAAGGAGCTGATGGTTCGTGTTCCTGTCTGTCCGGCTGCATGTGTTGTTACCGGGCTGTATTCTTCTCTTTGGTATTGATTTGCAAGAACAAAATGTTCATCCAGTGCTTTTTGGTCAAAAAGGTATAGCTGGTGTTCTTCTATCAGCCGGATCAATAATTGGGCATACCGTGGATTGGTTGCATAACCGGCTTCTTTCAGTCCGTGTGCCCAGGCTTTGTAGTCGGTTACCGGAAGGTCAAACATGGGTGCATACCACGGGCGGGTCAGGAGAAACTCCGAGTGATCCAGGAAAGACTGTATCGGGTCGGTATATTTTCTGAAGCATTCCTGTGGTTCGTCATCATCATAGTAATACGTCATGCCCGGCCATCCATGGCATTTGATGCCAAAATGGTTGTTTGCATTGACTGCAAGCTCGCTGTTGCCAAATCCCGATTCCAGGATTGCCTGTGCCAGTTTGATGCTGGCCGGTATTCCGGCCTCCCTCATTTCCTGTATGGCAATGTATTTATAGGTTTCGATGTATTCGCGGAGTGTGATGCCCTCCTGGGAATTGGCTAATCCCGGAAGCACCAAAAGAAAAAAGGCAAGCTTTTTCAAAATGCCTGTAAATAATTGCTGCATAAACACTATTTTTGGTATTTCAATCATTTTTCCGATTTCAAAAATACAGGAAATCCTCCATAGGTATAATGGAAATCATAAAAAAATATTTTCCCGGGTTAACGGATTTTCAGATTGAGAAGCTGGAGCAGATGGAGAAAATCTATCGTGACTGGAACAGCATGATCAATGTAATTTCGCGTAAGGATATTGATTTTTTTTATGTGCGCCATGTGCTTCATTCCATGACTATCATGAAGATGGTTGATTTTCGTCCGGGAGCTTCGGTTCTCGATGTGGGAACTGGTGGCGGATTTCCGGGAATCCCGCTTGCCATATGTGCACCTGACACGGAATTTGTTCTGGTTGATTCCATCGGTAAGAAAATCAGGGTCGTAGCTGATGTGGCTGACCGGCTTGGATTAGGCAACGTGCGGGCATTGCATATACGGGCGGAGAAAATGGATGAGCGCTTTGATTTTATTGTGAGCCGAGCCGTAAAACCCTTACCTGTTTTTTTGAATTGGGTGGGCAAGAATGTAAAGAAGGAGGCAAATCATTCTATTCCTAATGGGATTTTGTATTTGAAAGGAGGCGATTTTGAGGAGGAGTTGAGTGAGGTTTCGTGGGACTACCATATAAAGGATTTGTCTGAGTGGATTGATGAACCCTTTTTTGAAACAAAAAAATTGGTGCATTTGTTCAGAAAAAATTATCGACAAAAAGAATAAATTATTATCTTTAAAAACACAAAAATCAATTAAAACATAAATATTCAAACATGAGCAAAGAAAAGGAACAAGCTGCTGATCAGAACAAGGAAAAGGCAGTGAACAAGGAAAAACTGAAGGTATTGCAGCTGACGCTGGATAAAATTGAGAAATCCTATGGCAAGGGAACGATCATGAAGCTGGGAGATTCGGCGGTTGTGCCTGTTGACGTGATCCCGACGGGGTCTGTTACGCTGGATATGGCTTTGGGAACGGGTGGATTGCCGAGGGGCCGTGTGGTTGAAATCTATGGCCCGGAGTCGTCAGGAAAAACCACCCTGGCCATACATGCCATTGCAGAAGCACAAAAACTGGGAGGGATTGCTGCATTCATCGATGCGGAAAATGCCTTTGACAGCAATTATGCCAAGAAGCTGGGTGTGGACATCGAGAATCTGCTGGTAAGTCAGCCCGACAATGGCGAACAGGCATTAGAGATTGCTGAAAACCTGATTCGGTCGGGTGCCATCGACATCATCGTGATCGACTCTGTGGCGGCCCTGACCCCCCGGAGTGAAATTGAAGGTGAGATGGGTGACTCAAAAATGGGCTTGCAGGCCAGGCTAATGTCGCAGGCACTGAGAAAACTGACCGGCACCATCAACAAAACCAATTGCTGCTGCATCTTTATCAACCAGTTGCGAGAGAAGATCGGTGTGATGTTTGGCAACCCGGAAACCACAACAGGCGGTAATGCACTGAAATTTTATGCTTCCGTGCGTATTGACATTCGCCGTGCATCTCAGATCAAGGAGGGCGATAGTGTGGTAGGTAACCGGACCCGCGTAAAAGTGGTTAAGAATAAGCTTGCACCGCCTTTCCGCCAGGCTGAATTCGATATTATCTACGGTCAGGGCATTTCTAAGGCAGGTGAGATCATCGATTTGGCTGTGGATCAGAATATTGTGAAAAAATCGGGTTCATGGTTCAGTTATGGTGAAACAAAGCTGGGGCAGGGCAGGGATGCCGTGAAGCAACTGCTGCTTGACAATGTGGAGCTTTTCGATGAGCTGGAACAGAAGATCAGGGAAGCTCTGAAGGCTGCAGACTAAGCGTTGTGTTTTTCGGACATCCGGGATTTTTGGTGCCCCCAATGGGGATGGTTCATCAAACCATTTTCAAAACAAACCGCTCCAATTGCGGCCTGATTCAGGTATCGACTCAAATTCAGGAGAGAAACTGTATTGTTGTTTTTGCCTATGGGTTTGCTGACCCACTTGTATCTCATTGCTTTATGTTTATAAAATTATTTTTTGAGATTTTTCTTCTCTGAAATACCCTTGTGATTTTTTGTTATCAAAACCGGGGAGCCCATCAAGCGATACTACTGCGGGGCTTCTCACGGGGTATATTATGCTGCATGGCGTAATTCCGAAATGAAAAAATTTCATGTACATTTGTGCAGATAATCGGATCAATCCGGCATTCACATCAATCATCCAAAACATTCTCATCATGAAAAAATTCATTATCATTACAATTGTTATGCTTATGGCTATTCCTCAAGCTTTAAAAGGGCAGGCACAGCCTATGACCCCTGAAACCCTATGGTCGTTTGGGCGCATCAGTGATGTACAGGTTTCGCCCGACGGCAGCATGGTGCTGTTTGGTGTTACACATTATGATGTGCAGGAAAACAAGGGTGTTCGTGACCTTTTTGTGGTCCCGGCCACCGGTGGAGACCCTGTGAACATTACCAATTCAGACCTTTCAGAATCATCTGCGGTATGGCGTCCTGACGGGCGGCGCATCGGATTTATAAAAACGGTGGATGGCAGCAACCAATTGTTTGAGATGGACCCTGACGGAGGTAACGTGCGGCAGTTGACCAAGGTTGAAGGAGGGATCACCGGTTTTGATTATGCCCCCGATATGCGTCATATTTATTATACCAAACGGGTTAAAATTGACGAAATAACGTCCGACAAGCATCCCGACATGCTGAAGGCAAATGTGTATATTGTTGACGACCTGATGTACCGGCACTGGGACCGCTGGCACGACGGCAGATACAGCCACGTTTTTGTGGCGGCCTATTCGGACGAACGGATAGACGACGGACTTGATATTATGGAAGGTGAGCCATGGGATTCGCCGCTGCCGCCTTTTGGGGGAAGCTCGCAAATTGTCTGGACACCTGACGGACTGCATATTGCCTACACTGCCAAGAAGAAGGTCGGTATCGACTGGACTACATCCACCAACTCGGATATTTACCTGTATAATGTGGTAACCGGTGAGACTGAAAACCTGACGCCATTCAATGAGGGCTATGACAAAAACCCTGTTTTTTCTCCCGATGGTCGCTGGATGGCCTGGGAAAGCATGGAAACACCGGGCTTTGAGTCGGACAAGAACAGGATCATGGTAATGGACCTGGAAAACAGGACCTACCGCGATTTCTCCGAAGGTTTTGACCAGAGTTCAAGCGGCTTTAGATGGTCGGCCGACAGCAGAACCCTGTACTTTGTAAGCGGTATTCATGCCACCTATCAACTTTATGCATTAGATTTGGAAACAGGACGCATACAACAGCTTACCGAAGGGCATCACAATTACCAGTCGGTGGCAGTAGCCGGCAACCAATTGATCGCGCAGCGGATGTCTATGTCGATGCCCACCGAGATCTTTCGTGTTGATAAGGTTACAGGAGACGACACACAACTAACTTTCGTAAACAGGGAGATTCTTGGCCGCACTGCCATGGGAAGGGTGGAAGAGCGTTGGATTACCACCACCGATGACAAGCAGATGCTTGTTTGGGTGATCTATCCGCCAAACTTTGATCCCAACAAAAAATATCCGGCGCTGCTTTACTGCGGCGGTGGCCCGCAGAGTGCCGTGAGCCAGTTTTTCTCCTACCGCTGGAACTTCCAGATCATGGCCGCCAATGATTACATCGTGGTAGCCCCGAACCGCCGCGGACTGCCCACCTTTGGACAGGAATGGAACGACCAGATCAGCCTCGACTGGGGCGGTCAAAACATGAAGGACTATCTCAGTGCCATCGATGCGGTGAAACAGGAGCCCTTTGTGGATGAAACACGTTTGGGTGCTGTAGGTGCCAGCTACGGTGGATACAGCGTATTTTGGCTGGCAGGCAACCACGATGGCCGCTTCGGTGCGTTCATCTCCCATTGCGGACTGTTTAACCTGGAAAGCTGGTATGCCACCACCGAAGAGATGTTCTTTGCCAATCACGACATTGGTGGCCCCTTCTGGGAAGACCCGCGGCCACACAGTTATGATTTTTCACCCCATCTTCACGTGCACCGCTGGGATACACCCATGCTGGTGATCCATGGTGCGAAAGATTATCGTGTGCCATATGGTGAAGGACTCCAGGCATTCAATGCTGCACAATTGCAAGGCATACCCAGTCGCTTGCTCTTCTTCCCGGAGGAAAACCACTGGGTGCTGCAGCCCCAAAACGGGATCATATGGCAGCGAGAGTTCTTTAAGTGGCTGGATCAGTGGCTAAAACCCTGAAAAGGGTGTGAGTAACCGGTATTTTTGCAATGGTTGGTATGGAACCGGCCGTCTGCTGATATTGGTGAATGCACAAATACATTGATATGCCACGAAAAAAGAAAAAGAAGAAGCTGAGCTGGCAGCAATTGGTGGTGATCATCCTATTGCTGCTGCTTGCCTTTGTATTGATCTTTTCCCGGGGACAGCGTGCGGCCCGAAGGGTCAGCTTTCCGCTTTCAGAGCAGGCCGGGGAAATGCGTGATCACTATCTGCAAACTGCCATGAACAACAACCACATACCTTCGATACACGTCACCAGGGATATGATCCTTGGACATATTGACCCTGCCGGCGATCCCCGTTTTAGTGCCATTGATCCCGCCTATGCAAGTCGTGCCGGCATGTATATGCGGACTGAGGCATATGAAGTATTCCTTGCCATGCGGGATGCCGCGATGCGGGACGGTGTTACGCTTACCATCCTGTCGGCCACCCGTCCTTTTGATCATCAGAAACGTATCTGGGAGAACAAATGGCACGGGCGACAAGTTTTGCATGGGAATATCATGGCACCCGACATACCCGATCCGTTGGAGCGAGCGAGGGAAATACTCCGGTTCAGTGCCATGCCAGGTACATCCAGGCATCATTGGGGCACCGACATTGACATGAACAGTTTGCAAAACAGCTATTTCGAATCCGGCGAAGGCAGGGAAGTATATCTGTGGCTTCAGG
>SKTQ01000010.1 GCA_007122505.1 Bacteroidales bacterium
GAGGGATTTTATGAATCTTTATAAGGATCAGGCCCTGGAGTTGCTGCATACTATGCCGGATGTCCCGGCAAGGCAATCGCTGAAACAGCTGATTGATTTTACAGTGAACAGAGAGTTATAATGTCTTCTCCGAATGCAGCTCCTTAATGCTGTCGGGCAATTTTTTTGAGCTTTTCTTCTACAATGGCTGCGTGAGAGCGGATGTGGGTATAAAACATTACATGTAGTTTTGGTTCCCCATCTTTTCCTTTTATCACTGTTATGTCTGGTACCGGAAGCAACACCCAGGGCATGGCGATCAGATTTTCCTTTATGCGTTTTCTCAGTTCGTCCGGATTTTGGTCGTTTTGCAAAACAATTTCCAGGTGGTGGGGCAAGCTGTCTTCATTGTCGGGAGGGAGAATAAACAATTCATTGCTAAGGCGGGAGTACGGGATTTTTACCAGTTCACCCAGGTCATTGATCAACTCTATGGATCTGCTTCCCAGATGTTTGATCTTGCCTTCTGCAAAAGGGGTTTTGATTGTCTGTCCAGGCTCAAGTGCCTTTTCGGCTTTAAGCAAAACACCCGCCAAAAGATCGCGAAACACAAACCATGCAATGGCCACGATCACCAAAACGACCATTATACCTACGACCAGGTCAAAATAGATATACTTGCCAAAAAAAATATGCACACCCCAAAATGCATAAGCCACCCATAATATAAGCTCTGCAAGGGGCAACAAGGATGCAGCGCTCCTGCGCCAAAGCTTTTTTTTGGTAAACGCCCGCCTTGCCCGGCTCAGGAGCTGAAACATAAAAAAAAGCAGGAATCCTGCCAAAACAAAAATCATCAGGTTCATATGTGCTTTTTCTTTTTCAGTTGATCTATCATGTATAAGTCCAAACCGGGTCTGATGGTGTAAATACCATCGAATCTCTCCACCAGGATACCGGCACGCATTAAGTTGCGAATGTTCGTTTTTACTTCTTCGTAAGGTCTTTCCAGGTTTGCAGCGAGTTTATCGGCTCCCATCCTCCTGTTAATAACAAACTGCTGTATGTAGAACCATTGTTCGTTTGTCAGTATATTGAACACATCGGTGGAAGGCAAGCGGAAAGGATCCATAACAATGGTTTTCCCCGACACTTTGCGGATAGCCGAAAGCCAGAGTATAGTCGCGGTTCCCGGATTACCATAGGAAAGATCAAAAAGTTTGTTAAACAGCCTGGCCTGGTCCCATGCTGTCATCCGGTCTTCTTCCTTTTTGTTGTATTTGTACTTCATGCCACCGGCCTGATGGCGGAGCAACAGCATGTTCTTCAGTTCTCTCGCATCAAAAGGTTCACATACAACGGTGTCCAAAGCATGCAGTCCGATGTGTGTCTGCTGATGAATTAATTCAAGGGCATGACTATTTATATTTATGATAAACAAGCATTTATGGCCAAACAGGTCAATAAGCTCCCTGATCATTTGAACAACGGCATCTCCTCCCGGACGTCGCTCCCACCAAAGGCCGAGGTCCTGGATTACGATTGCTTTCCCCGGTGGCAATGCGCGGAAAGCATCGTGCAACCTGTTGTTTTGTATTTGCAGTGTCTCCATCAGTTTTTGTGTAAACAGATTGATGTCGGCATTGCAACCCTGGGGAGCACGAACCGTGTGAATATGATCCCTGCTGAAATACATTTCAGCCATCTTTTTTGACAGGCTTGACTTACCCGAGCTGCGCGTGCCGGTAATGATCAATGCTCCTCCATACCCTGACCTGAAACGCTGAATGGCACGTTTGCAATCGTCCATTTCGCGTTTCATGCCAACCCAAAAATCTTCACTGGTACCTGAATGTCCTGAAAACAATGAAGTGTAGTAAAAAGGCAATTCCTTCATCACCGATTGAAGAGGCGTGATGGCTTCCACAAAAGACAATATCTGTTTATTGGCAGCTGCCGGAAGTGTGTCCCCTTTTGCCATGTAACTGATCCAGAGCTGACCTTCACTCTTGCTGTACATCAGGTCCACAAAACGGTTGCGGGCAACTTCCTTGACTTTTTGCCATTGACGAAGAATGTTGTTTGAGAGCTCTCCCTGCTCCAATTCACGCGTTTTTCTCCGAACAGCCATGCTGGATGTGCTAATGGTAGCCGCCGACAAGGGGTCAAACGCCCTGCGAAGACCTTCTTCCAGCTTCTCTTCCATGAAGCCTGCCACACCCATGATCTTACCCTTCTCAATCTTTACCCTTTCCAGGAAGTTCCTGACAAGGGTGAGGGTTTGCTCATGTCGTTCAATCTGTTCCGAGTTTGCATCATTTTTGCTTTCACTGTCAAGACCAAAGTTGAGTAAGCGAATTGCGTCCCTGATCCCCGTAATAACCTGCTGCAAATACACCTCTTTTTCATTGGAGACCCTTATACAGTGGTCGATCAATTCTGAACCGATATAATACTCAACTGTTTTGCGAAAACTCACCTCCACCCTTCCGGAGTCAACAAAAGCTGTTTCTTTGTTTTTCTCATTTAACTGGTCTGCCGTTACTTCTACCTTTTCAGGGATATCCCTCATCAATTCCCCTATCTCTGCGTACAAGCCACGATAAATATCTGCTACCGGAACGGTTTTGAGGCTTTCATGATCAAGGCGGTTTTGACGTTTGGCTGAGTCGCCAGGAGGTTCAAGTATTCCCTGCGCAAATTGCTCAAACGATTCCAGGCGCCGCACCAAATTAAACTCAAGGTTGGATTTAAGATCAGAATGGTACTTTTTAATTTTTGAATGGATTCGGCCTTTTAAAGATAAGACATAGAAGTCCAGGGTGGCTTTGTTGATGAATAACTCCAGGTTGTTTGACCATGTGGAGGCAAAGCCGGATATATCTTCTGTCAGCACAGGGATTTCTGCTGCCTGGGATGAAAAATGGGCACTTCTGATATTCGCTCCCGTGCTTTCAAGGTGGTGACTAAAATGCTGCAGATCATGGAGAAGGTCTTCATAAAATTTTTGCCCGGCAGAATAATAGAATTGCTGGCTTTCCAGTTCAAGCAGCTTTAACCTGGCTTCCAGCCTGCTGCGCTCCAACTTTATGCGTTCTTTAAGTTTAGGCTTGCTTTCAGGGTCCAGCCTGCTTTTTTCAATCAACTCATGGATGCCGTTCAGCAGCTTTCTTATTTCCACAACCTCAGCAAATGTATGCATGGAAAAATCTGCCAGAATTTGCTGCAAAGATTTGAGGCGACTGTGATAGAGAAAATATTCAGCGGGCGGAATCACCCTGATTCTATGGGTTACAGGCCGACGCAATATATAAGCAAGCAGGATCTTTCGTGTTTTATATACGCGCGTACGAAGGCTGTCTTCTTTTTTCAAAGCCAGTTGTTTACGGCTGCGCTTCAGGCGAATATACTCCGGCATTACATTGCGCATGGCTCTCAGGGCATCCAGGTACTCAAGCGTGGCCTCTTCCAGAATTGTCTTGATGGCAGAAACTCTTTGATCACGGAGTAGTTGTATTTGCCTCTGTGAATGAAAAGAAAAATCATTGAGCATTCGCAGAAATGCCAATGGAAGCTCTGTTGGCTTTGTTTCTGTGACAAGCTTTTCAAGGGAGTCTGTTGTACGCAGAGCAAAATGACGTATTTCAGGGAAAAACCGCAAATCAAGTTTCAGTATTCGCTCGGGCCCCTGTTCAAAAAACCTCTGGGCAAAACGTCCTGCTGTTTGCCCGATATTATTTACTTCATTTGCAATTATGTCATTTGCTGAAAAACGCAGGTTGTTAAATATATCTGGGGAAGGCCGGCTTTTTTCTTCAGGAATGCTTTCTTTGGTGTCTTCCTCAAAGCCCAGCAAACTGAATGTGTCAAATACAGTTGAAGGTGAGATGAAAAGGGAAGTACCTGCACTGTCGGCAAGGGTATTGACTTGTGCAAATGCTGTATCTGCAGCCCGGTGACTGAACTCCGGAAGTTCCATGATCGTAAGATCGGTGTTTCTGGACTCAGCACCAATGATGTCGACAACAGGCAACTGATCAACACCATTGTAAATCACTTTTACGTCTGCCCGCAGCCTGTGGTTCTCAAGCACCTGCCGGATAAGGCCATATAAACTTTCGGTTTTCGAGCTGTCGGTATTGATGACAAGAATGCGTATGCGCGCTGATCGCCAAAGGTGACCCGATGTGATAAATTTTAGCAGGAAAACTGCCAAAGACAAGCCTCTGCCATACCCTTTCCACCAAAAATCAATGGTTTTGTATTTTCCAAAGCCTTTTTCTTTTTCATAACTTAAAAACACACAGTTAAAGTCCTGACGCTGCAAGTTGTTGAGCAATTCCGCAAACTTTTCCGGTTTGCGCGACTTGCGTCCCCAGCCCATCAAAACAGTGTTCGGTTCGAACCCTGTAAAGCCGTAAACCCTGGAAATCAAGTCGATGCCCTCATAAATATCTCTACAGGTATGTTTTCTGGTAAACACATCCCGGTTTTCCTGACGGGTATCTTTTAATGTGGGGAGCTCTTTTACACCAAACAATACGTCACCCGACGGTTGTTCACTTAGCTCAAAGTTTGTAAAAACTCCCATTTTTCCTACCAGGGCGCGACCCATTTCCACCAGGTGCGGCCTGTTTTTCTCACCACCGCTAAACAACATCACATTGGGACGCCAGTTCCGTATTTTACTACCGGACGAACTAAGCCTTATTAGTCCGGTTTTGACAAGCGAGGACCAAACACCTGTCCATGTATCGCCTGTTTGAAGGGTAAGTTCCTTTTTTTTCAGAAACAGAAACAAAACAACCAGAATGACAGAGGCCACAATCAGGGCCACAATGTCCAGTTGAATCATCACCACTATACAGGCTATAGCTCCAATAATGCTTACAAACCGAGGTATTTTGAAAGATGGTCTGAAGTCGCTGCCGGCCCAGCTTTCAATGGCATAGGTTATATTCAGGAAACCGTATGTAATAATGAAAAATATGGTAACAATGCGTGCGATCACATTCAGTTCTCCGATCAGTATGCCTGCCTGCGCGATCAAAAAAGCGACAATTAAAGCATTCCGGGGCTCGTTTGATGCCCCGTAACCCTTAGCAAAAAAGCGGGGCAAAATCCTGTCCATGGCAACTGCCTGCAAAACCCGCGGGGCACCCAAAATACTCACCATGGCCGATGAGAGGGTGGCGGCGAGAATACCGGCAATGACGAGTTCCGGCACAAGAGATATTTCAAATAATACCCGGGGGTCATGCATAAGCACGTTCCGGTCAACAGTGAGTGCAAAAAAAGTGGCCAGGCCGGTATAGATGATGAAACCGACAAGAATGGCAGCTATTGTACCAACCGGGATTGCCTTGCCCGGGTTTTTTAAGTCCCCCGACATAGACACCCCTGCCTGAAACCCGGTAACGGCAGGAAAAAAAATGGCAAACAAGGCTATCCAGGGTAAAACGTCATCAGTCGGCCTCAATAAGGGATCCGTAGTTACAAAACTATGGCTTCCAAAAAAAACAGAAACCAGGGAAAGCCCGATGGCCCCCATGATAAGGTATTGGGTTTTAATGGCCAGAGACGTGCTGATAAAAGTCACGGCCGTTACAACAAACAGAATAATGGTTCCGGTAATTCTGATGTTTTGCAGGCTTAGCTCCATGCCCGCAGTGTTCAGGAATGTTTCGGCAAAACCAATCAGATAGAGGCTTACGCTAAATGAAAACCCCACAAAAAGAGCCATGCCCAAAGTGCCGCCAATGGGAAGCCCCAGGCTTCGGGAGATAATGTAATAGCTGCCTCCCGTTTCTACTTTCTTGTCGGTGGCCACAGATGCCACACTCAGTCCGGTTGCAACAGAAATTA
>SKTQ01000187.1 GCA_007122505.1 Bacteroidales bacterium
GTGGATGGCTGGTTCGAAATGCACAAGCGTTTTGGCAGGCTACCCATGGAAACCATCCTGCAACCGTCCATTGACTACGCGCGCAATGGTTTCCCCGTTACCGAACTCATTGCCTATTACCTGCAGCGTTCGGCTCCCATACTGTCGCATTTTCCGAATTTCCGGGAAACCTATATGCCGGATGGTCGCATGCCCGAAAAAGGTGATGTTTTCCGAAATCCTTACCTGGCGAACACATACGAACTGATTGCCACAGAAGGAAGGGATGTTTTTTACAAAGGAGAGATTGCCCGGATAATTGATCAGTATATTGCTGAAAATGGCGGATTTCTCAGCTACGATGACATGGCTGCGCATACCAGCACCTGGGTGGACCCTGTATCCACAAACTACCGTGGTTACGATGTATGGCAGCTTCCGCCCAACGGACAGGGTATCGCGGTATTGCAAATTTTGAATATCCTTGAAGGATACGACATCGCCTCCATGGGATGGAACAGCCCCGAATACGTTCATCTGTTTGTAGAAGCAAAAAAGCTGGCTTTCGAGGACAGGGCGCACTACTATGCCGATATGGACTTCAGTCCTGTGCCCCTCGAGCGGCTGATCAGCAAGGCATACGCCGATGAACGGCGGGAACTGATTGACCCCGCTCGTGCGGGTTTGTATTACGATCCGGGGATCCCTGAAACACCAAATACCATATATCTGACCGTCACCGACAAGTATGGAAACATGGTTTCACTGATTCAAAGCAATTACCGCGGCATGGGCAGCGGCATGACCCCTCCCGGACTGGGCTTTGTTCTGCAAAACCGCGGCGAAGGATTCACCCTTTTGCCTAATCGCTTCAACACTTACGAGCCGGGTAAAAGGCCTTTCCATACGATCATCCCCGGATTCATTACAAAAAACGGACTGCCATACATCAGTTTTGGTGTGATGGGCGGGGGAATGCAACCACAGGGGCATGCACAGATCGTGATCAACCTGATCGACTTTGGCATGAACCTGCAGGAAGCCGGCGACGCTCCACGGATACACCACCGCGGATCTTCAGAGCCCACGGGGCAACGCATGTCAGATGGCGGCATCGTAAACCTGGAGTCCGGCTTCCCCTTTGAAACCATTCGGGCCCTTTTGGAAAAAGGACATACCATTCAGTGGGCCAATGGTCCCTTTGGTGGTTATCAGGCTATTATGCGGGATGCAGAAAAAGGAGTCTATTATGGAGCTTCTGAATCAAGAAAAGACGGACAGGCTGCAGGCTACTGATCAGCCGTCTGCCCCCTGTATCTCAAAAACTATTGTATCATATAAAATACCGTATTATGGAATCAAACAAAATGCCCAAAGCTTATGAGAACGAAAAATTCCTGACTTCGCCGTCTGCCAGGGAATTACGCATCCTCAGTGAATATCTGGAACCAAAAACCCGATTACGCAGAAACAAAGTCCAGGACACGGTTGTCTTTTTTGGTTCTGCCCGCACACTGCCGCAAAAAGAAGCCCAAAAAAGGCTGGACCTGCTGAAGGCATCCGGGAAAGCAAGCAAGGAAGACCTGAAAGTTGCAGAGCGCAATGTAGAAAATGCACGCTATTATGAAGATGCCGTTGAATTGTCGAGGCGACTTACCAAATGGGCAAAAGAGCGCTATACACCTCACAGCCGGTTCATCGTTACATCAGGTGGCGGACCGGGCATCATGGAAGCTGCCAACAAAGGAGCCAAGCTAGCGGGAGGAAAATCCATCGGTTTTGGCATCAGCCTGCCTTTTGAACAAAGCTCCAACCCCTATATCGATGAGTCCTTAAACTTCGAGTTTCACTACTTCTTTATGAGAAAACTCTGGCTGATTTTTATGGCCAAGGCTTTCGTTATCTTTCCGGGCGGGTTTGGCACATTAGACGAACTCATGGAAGTGCTCACACTTGTTCAGACAGAAAAAGTAAAAAAAGAACTGAAAATCATTCTTTACGACAGACTATTCTGGGATCAGGTGATCAACATTCCCAAGCTGGCTGATCTGGGCGTGATCAGCCCGAAAGACCTTAAGCTGTTTAAGTTCTGTAATAGTGTTGATGAAATGGAAAAGGAACTCATCCCACACCTGATCAAAGTGGAAAAGAAAAGTCGCTTATTGAGATAGCAGGTTGTCAGCTTATTGGTACCTCATTGAAATCGCCGGATTGATCGAGGCTGCGCTGATGACCCTGTGACTTATGGTAAGCAGGGCAATAACCACCGCTACCATCAGGCCCAGCAGGAAGTCAGATATTTGCAGGCTTATCCTGTAGTGGTAATTTTGCAGCCAATTGCCTGCGACCCAATAGATCAAAGGCCATGCCAGCAAGCTTGCCAGGGCTATCAGTATCATAACGTCCTTGCAGATCAAATACCAGATGTTACCAACGGAGGCCCCGAAGGTTTTCCTTATGCCAATTTCGCAGACTCTTTGCTGCAGTGAGAATGCCGTCAGGCCATACAATCCCAGTGAGGCGATCAGGATGGCCAACAGGGTAAAGATCACCGAGAGGCGGGCATTTTGTTGCTCTTCCTGGTAAAATCGTCTGAAGTCTTCATCCAGAAACACATACAACATGGGATCGTTGGCAGTGAAAGAAGCCCAAAGCTGCTCTGTATCTTCAAGCACCCGGCGCGTCATGCCCGGCTCAATGCGAATGCTGACATAACCCCAGTTAATGTTTTCATTCTTAAACCTCAGGATGCAGGGGGCAATGTTGTTCCGAAGCGATTCAAAGTGAAAGTTGCTTACCACACCGATCACAGGCATGATGGTTTCGTGGTCGCTGGGACATATGATGCGGGTGGCAAAAGGATCTTTCAGCTGATAATTATCGATTGCACTTTGATTCAACAGAACCGCCTGCCGGTCAGTCGCCATATCAGGGTCAAAAAAGCGGCCTTCAGCCAACTCTATCCTGTAGGTTTTTAGGTAGTCGTAATCCACCCAATTGGTTTGCATCAGGAAAGATTCTTCTTCGCGGCCCCTGATGATGTATCCGTTATTGTTATTGCTCCTTCCGGGTACAGCCGTGGAAGCCGAAACGGAGAATACACCCGGAATGTTTTGCGCTTCGGTTTTGAAAGATTGCACCTGTTCACCAAGAGCCTGTGCCTGGCGAATGACAAGCAGGTTTTCCTTGTCGAAGCCCAGATCTTTATTCAGCATATAGTTCAGTTGCTTGAACATGATCAGGGAACCGGTGATCAACATGATGGAAATAGCAAATTGCGCTACTGTAAGGGCCTTGCGCAACCCGGTATTTTGTTTTCCGTTGCCCGTTTTTCCCTTTAGTACGGTGCCGGGATTAAATGAGCTGAGGTAAAATGCAGGATAACTGCCTGCAAAAAATCCCACCAGGATTACCAGGATGATCAATGCAGGAATCACACGCCAATCGGAAAAGTAAGCAAGACTTAGATTGAGTGAGAGCAGTTCATTAAACCAGGGCATAGTCAATTCTGCTATCAGCAATGCCACACCAAGGGCAATGGTAGACAATACGATGGTTTCGGTTACAAACTGCCACACAAGCATGCCTTTGGTTGAGCCGATCACTTTTTTCATACCCACCTCTTTTGCCCTTCGGGTAGCCTGGGCTGTTGAAAGGTTCATGAAGTTGATGGAGGCAATCACCAGGATCAGAAAGCCGATGGCGCCAAATATCCATAAATACCTGGGATCTGTGGCAGAGTGATTGTGTTGTTCCACGGTCGGATCAAGGTGTATTCCGGCCAAAGGCTGCAAAAAGTAATTATAGGTATTTCCCTGGTTGATGAAGTCCTCGATAGTGATACCCAACAGCTGGCGAACCTGCGGACCAACGTACTTAACGATCATGTCTTCGAATCGATCAACCACAGCATCTGCATTTGCCCCGGGATGAAGCATGATGTATGTAAAAAAACTGTTTGACAGCCAGCTGTTGTCGTTGGCCCGAGGATTTGTGGTAAAAGAAGCGATCATATCGGCAAACAGGTGTGAATTTGCTGGCATATCGCTCATTACAGCTGTTACACGATAATGGTTTGGCATGTTAGCGATCCGTATCGACTGATCGATGGGGTCTTCGTCGCCGAAAATTCGTTTTGCAGCACTTTCGGAAACAACAATGCTATATGGTTCTGTAAGTGCTGTAGTTTTATTTCCACGAATAACTGGGATGGAGAAAAAGTCAAAAAATGAAGAGTCGGCTTCCATGAAGTGTTGTTCGATATAAAAATCATCTTCATGCTGAATGATGGTCTCGTCCCACACATTTACCCGCAGGAAACTTTCCACCTCGGGCATGTCGGCCAACATGGCTGCCCCCATGGGTGAGGCAGTATATGCTGCTTTAACTTCCTGGCCGCTAAAAATACCGTGTAAACCTACGCGGTAAATGCGATCCATGTTTTCGTGGTGACGGTCGAAACTGAGCTCATGCATGATGAACAGGGCGATCATGAGAGCACAGGCCATGCCGATGGCCAATCCCATGATGTTGATTGCCACATATCCGCCCTGACGCCTGAGGGCGCGAAAACTGAACTTTATATAATGCCTTATCATTCCATTGATTTTGTGATGTTGTTTACTGGAAAGCCGAAACCTTACTCATAGCGCATAGACTCGGCAGGATTCACCGAAGCCGAGTGTATCACGCGGTAACTTATGGTAAGCAATGCGATCATCACTGCAACGACAAAGCCAAGTAAAAAGTCACCGGGTTGCATGCTTATTCGATAATGATAATTTTGCAGCCAATTGCTTGCAACCCAATAGATCAGCGGCCATGCCACGACGGTGGAAGCAGCTACCAGCAACATCACATCTTTGCATATCATGTACCAAATATTGGTTACGCTGGCACCAAAAGTGCGGCGGATCCCGATTTCCTTAACCCTTTGCTGGAGTGAGAATGCCGTTAAACCGTAAAGGCCCATCGAAGCAATCAGGACGGCGATCAAAGTAAAGATGATGGAAAGGTATGCGTTTTGTCTGTCTTCTACATATAATCTGTTAAAGTCATCATCCATAAAGAAATACAACATGGGCTCATTGGCAGTAAACGAAGCCCAGGTGTCCTCTGCCTGGTCAAGAATTCTTTTTGACATCCCTTCCTGGTAACGTATGCTCACATAACCCCAGTGAACTTCATCATGCTTAAACAAAAGCAACATGGGAGAAATGTCGTGATGCAATGACTCAAAGTGATGGTCTTCGACGATACCAATCACGGGTATTTCCGTTTGTACCGTGCCCGGCATTACTATCCTGGTTTCAAATGGGTTACCCTGCATGTAATTTCGAACAGCACGTTCATTTACGATGCCGGCTTGTTGGTCAGTAACCAGATCTGGGTCAAAAAAGCGTCCATCAGCCATTTGAATGCCAAAGGTTTCCAGGTAATCGTAATCGACCCAATTTGTATGCATCATGAACGATTCATCCTGCCGCCCACGTATGCCATAGCCACTGAAGTTGTCGCTCCTGCCGGGCACCGAGGTTGAAGATGATACGGATAACACACCCGGAATGCCCTGCAGCTCTGTTTTAAAGGCATTTACTTGTCCGCCAAGCACATAGGCTCTGCGAATCACCAGTATATTCTCTTTGTCAAAGCCCAGCTCCATGTTTTGCATGTAGTTCAGTTGCCTGTACATGATCACAGAGCCTGAGATCAGCATGATTGAGATGACGAACTGCATGAATGTAAGTGCAAGCCTTAACCTTTTGTTTTGCATACCATTGCCTGTTTTGCCTTTGAGCACGGCATTGGGGCTGAACGACGAGAGGTAAAAAGCCGGATAGCTGCCGGCAAACAGGCCAACCAGGA
>SKTQ01000008.1 GCA_007122505.1 Bacteroidales bacterium
AACTATGTCTTTATCCCTTATGTTTCTGCTTATCATAATACGGGTAAAATGGCCGAAGCGATCCGTGACGGAATCATGAGTGCCGGTGATTTTAGCGTTGAAGTGGCTGACATAGAAACCATGCCTCTGGGAGACGTGGATGAGAGAGTGGCCAAAAGCAGCGCCATTATCGTAGGATGCCCCACCATCAATCAAAATATTTTGCTTCCCATTTACAAACTATTTGCTGTGATCAGCCCGATACGTGACAACCGGAAAATTGGTGGATCTTTCGGATCATACGGATGGAGCGGAGAAGCCGGAAAACTAATCAACAGCACATTGAGCAACCTCAAACTCAACGTACACGGCGATGGTGTTTTTGTGAAGTTCACACCCCACGAAAATGAGTTTGAGCTTTGTTTTAATTATGGCAAAGAGATTGGGGAGAAGCTTGCTGCTAACCGTTAGCAGCTTGGCAAATGCCAATGATTTACCTGTAATTTAAAAATTTGTCCGACATTTTGAAAAAAAAGAACACCTTATGGCTGTGTTTGGTGCTGCTTGCCCTTCTTACCGGATGTGCAAGCAGTATACATTATGCCAACCGCTTTGTTATTGAAGAAACCGATATCCACGTTTTGGTGCTTCCCCCGGCAAACCTGCTGAAAACATACAGCCCGGAACATCCGGACAGCCTGTCACCTGATGAATGGCGTGAAACAGATGTGCAAGAAGCACAGTTCCTTGTACAGGTTAACGACTCATTGTTTATTGACAGGTTTATTCATTCACTAAAGGACCACCTGGAATTGCTGTACATCAAATATTATGGTCCAGAAGATGCCGATGCTTTTTTTGCACTGCAAGAACCGGCATATGTGTTTACACTTGCACAAATGGAGCTGATTGAATATCTTGATGAAGAAGTGTTTGTCGGACGCTCCGGATTTGATCGCTATATCGGAAGAGCAGAAATAACCGTTGTGGAAAACAATCTGTGGTTTGAGTTTCATAAAGTGCATGATCCGGATTTCGATATGCAGGTTCTCTTTAGTGCCAATGCCACCGGCGAGCATATTGAGGGCCGGTTTGTCAGAATGACTGACGGGCGCGTACGATTTGACCCCACCAGGTACCCGTTGTCTGTAGAAGACTTGTACGACCTGGCAAATTATTCAGGTCAGCAGAGTGCTCAAAAGATATTCGACCATTTGATGAATCTCTATATAAGGGAGAATTTGAGAAGAAAGACTGATGGATATTACAGGTATGACATGCAGAGGCACCAGATTTTTATAACCGCCGATCCACCTTTTATTCCCATAGAAAAGGCCGAATCTGCAGATGATGATCAAGACTTATAACGCGTAAAGGGTACGGTGTCTAAGGGTGCAAAGTCTTTCTGAAGATAATTGAAATAACCGGAAATGGCTATCATGGCTGCATTATCAGTACAATACTCAAAGCGTGGAATGTAAACCTTCCATTTCCCTGCCGCCTCCTGCTCCTGCAATGCTTTTCTAAGCCCGGAGTTGGCTGAAACCCCGCCTGCTATGGCGATGTGCTGTATGCCTGTTTGAAGGGCAGCCAAATGAAGTTTCTTCATCAGAATTTGTATGATATTTGACTGGATAGAAGCTGAAAGATCATGAAGGTTTTTTTCAATAAAATTGGGATCATGCTTTAACTGATCCCTGAGAAAATACAAAATGGATGTTTTAAGTCCGCTGAAACTATAATCAAGACCGCTGACCTGCGGATGCGGGAATGAAAAGGCATCGGGATTACCCGAACTTGCATGCCGGTCGATCAGCGGCCCACCTGGGTAAGGCAATCCCATGATCTTTGCCGCTTTGTCAAAAGCTTCTCCCGCCGCATCGTCGATGGTTTGTCCTATTACCTCCATGGAATAAGGATTTTTTACAAGCACAATCTGGGTGTGCCCTCCTGATACGGTTAAACAGAGAAAGGGGAATGGTGGTGGAGGCTTCTGAAGCTCATCTTCAATAAAAAGTGCATGAATATGGGCATGCATATGGTTTACGGTGATCATCGGAATACCCAAAGCAAATGCAAATGATTTGGCAAATGATGTACCAACCAGCAAAGAGCCCAGCAAGCCCGGGCCATTGGTAAAAGCAACCGCATGTAATTGTTTTTTTTGTATATTTGCTGACCTTAAAGCATTGTCTATTACAGGAATAATATTCTGTTGATGAGCCCTGGATGCCAACTCAGGTACAACGCCCCCGAAATTTTTATGGACATCCTGATTTGCTATCAGGTTGGCAAGAACTTTGCGGTCCTTAAGAACCGCAGCGGAAGTATCATCGCAGGAGGATTCAATTCCCAGAATAAATGTGCTCATAGGTAACAAACAAATGCTTAATGTGATTTCATATTCATAAGGCGGAGGCAAAGGTATCAAAAAAAGAAGAAAAATATGGATATCATTACTGGTCATCATCATTATGATGCCACTTCTTGCCTATGGCCTGTTGCAAAGCAGTCGCGTGCAAACATACCTGGTGAGTCATCTTACCGATTATTTTTCCAGGGAACTGCAAACTGAAATCTCTATTGGAAGTGTTGACATCCGGCTCTTTCGCAGTGTCATACTAAAAGACGTCAGAATCAGCGACCGGCAGGGTGAACAATTACTTGAAATGCGCAAGATGCGTTTTGAGCTCGGCAAATTGTCTTTTAAAAACCGAACCCTGATCATAAAAGAGCTGGAATTCAGAGATGCGTTTCTCAATTTATTCAAAGACCATGAAGAAGAAAGTTATAACTTTCAATTCCTGGTTGATTATTTCTCCGGACCCACTGTCCAAAACGGCAATAACAGGTGGGAGTTTACATGTGAGGCATTTAAACTTACCAACGCTTCTTTCTGGCATCTTGACCTGAACAAGGAACCTAAGCTTAATGGTTTTGATCCGGCCAATTTTTATGTCAGCGGGTTCTACCTCGCCATGAACCAGATCGAAATTGTGGACAACACCCTCTCATTGGCACTGGATTATCTCTACTATAACGAATCCTCAGGTTTTATTATTGATTACCTTTCAGGTAACATTTCATTGACACATGGACAACTGGATATTGATAACTTCATTTTCCGTTCAGATGTGTCGGATCTGAATTTCAATCTTTCAGCCCAATATGATTCATATTCATCATTGGAAGAGTTGATCGCAGGTCTCCGGTTTCAACTCGACATTGGAACCTCGGTGCTGCATCTTGCAGACCTTGGGCATTTTATTCCCGGTCTTTACGGTTTGAATGATGCCTTGATAATAGAAGGGGTATTCGAAGTGCTTGGCGATACCCTGACAGGACACAACGTGCTTGTTGAGTATGGTTTAAAGTCCCGCTTTGATGGTGATTTTGAACTGAAAAACTTCCTGGGTGGTTTAAATATGCGTCTTGATTTCAACGCAAGGGCATTACAAAGCAATTTCAATGAAATTGCCGCCGTTAACCTGCCTGTTGGTTTGGAAACGTCGAAACCTGAGTTTCCGCCTTTTCTTTTTAACCTTGGTGATTTTGTTTTTTCGGGAAGAATTCATGGAACCTTAGACAGTTTTCATTCTGAAGGTGGTTTAAAGACTTCAATTGGTGAAACTTACGCAAATTTGCAGATCCATAGGGAAAATGCATTACGGCCCTATCAATACAAAGGCAACATTGGTACCCGTAACCTTTATATCGGTCGTTTATTTGGAATGAATGAATCGGCCGGAGCAGTTACTCTACAGTTGGATATTAATGGAAAAGGCTTTGATCCTGATAATTTGGTTCTGTTTTTGGATGGCCATATTGCATCTGCCGAATTGGGTTCCTATATTTACAAGAACATAAACTTTCTTGCACAATACCAGGAGCAAAACCTGAATGGACAACTTGGTGTTGAAGATCAAAACCTTAAACTTGAAATTACAGCAAATGCGCAATTTTATCAGGATGCTCCATTGGTTGATGTTTTGATTGACATTGATCATGCAAATCTGACAAAACTGGCATTGCTTCAAAGGGATTCACCGGTTGAGTCACTCTTCTCCACTAGTGTTCATTTGACTGGACGGGTTGAGACCTTGGACAGTTTTGAGGGTGATTTGGTATTCAGAGAGATAAGATATGAAGAAATCCCCCTGGAACATGAGGTGCATCCTACCCGTCATTTGGTTTTTACTGACAGTATTTTTATCAATAGTACAAGATGGTCAGACAACAATCAGCATCTCAGACTGCGTTCCGGATTTGCAGACGCAGATATCCATGGAAATATAAAGCTGACTGCATTGCCCCGAAAATTAAAAGAAAGTCTTCAATATATCCTTCCATCCGGTGAAACGATTATTTCGTATGATATTGATGATTCCACTGAGCAGAGTCAGGATATTCAGTTCGCTTTTCAATTTAAGGACACCCGTGTTTTATCCGAGCTGTTTTTGCCCGCATTCAGGTTATCCGAAAATAGCTGGCTGAATGGTACATTCAGATCATCTGATCATCAATTTAAATTCAATGCCCATGCTGACACCCTATCTGTTAAAAATAGAAGCTTCCTGGATTTAAACCTCGCAGGAACACATACAGAAAACAACTATTCCCTGACTGTCGAAAGCAAACGTTTTATGTTTTCTGACAGCTTGCAATTTGATCAGTTCAGTTTACAAAGCGGATGGAAAGATCAATCATTGGATGTAAAACTTGAATGGCAGGGCGCAAACGGTGATGATTCCGGAGGAGGTGTTATCAGGGGGCATGCCGACATTTATGACAAAAACCATATTGTATTCAGCTTTCTTCCATCTTATGCATTTATTCACGGGGATATCTGGCGTTTAAATGTCGATAACAAAATCATTCTGGACACTGACAGAATCGAAATTTCCGGGTTGATGGCTTACCATGAAGATCAGTTCATCAGGGCTGATGGTGTATTGAGCAATCATCCAAGGGACAGGATGATGCTTTCTTTTTCAAATTTTGATATAGCCTACTCCGAAATACTACTGGGAGACAGAAATTTTAATTTTGGCGGAATTTTGAATGGGTATGCAACATTTACTGCATTATACCAGCAGCCGAGTATTGGGGCGGGCCTTACTATCGAAAATTTTTCGTTTAATCATGAAGAATTGGGAGACTTGCACTTGAGTAGTGTCTGGCAATATGAACAGCAGGCTTTTCTTGTGGATGGCAAAATCGTCAGCAAGGCAGACAACGAGGACATGACTTTGCTTACGGCAAGTGGTACCGTTTATACCGGTCAAAATAACGGGCTTTATGATCTGGAGCTTTCTTTTCAAAAATTAAAGTTGGAAATATGGCGGCCATACGTCCGGAGTTTTTCTGAAAACTTTAAAGGCCTTGCAACCGGCGAGCTGCACATAGGAGGTCCATTATACAGTCCGGAGATTACCGGGCAAGTCAGCCTTATGGAGACATCAATGCATATTCCATATTTGAATATTACATATTCGTTGGAAGACAATATGACATTTACGCAAAATGGATTTGTTTTTGACCAGGTAGTGCTTAATGATCCATTGGGTAATAAGGCAACAATGTCCGGGACTATACTGCACAGTTCTTTGAGGAATTTCGGACTTGATCTTCAAATACGGCCACAGCAAAGCCTTGTGTTCAATACGACAGCGGCTGATAATTCGATCTTTTACGGGACCGGTATATTTACGGGTTTAGCGCATATCCATGGTCCTGTAAATGATATCAGCATGGATATTACGGGCAGGACGAACAGGGGTACCCGTGTGACTCTTCCGTTAAGCAGCGCCGCTGAAGTACGCGAGAACAATTTTATAA
>SKTQ01000309.1 GCA_007122505.1 Bacteroidales bacterium
ATACAGGGCTTCCTGCAGATGCTCAAAAGCCTTGTCGTATGCATTTTCCTGCAGATAAACGTCAGACAGCATGAGCCGGGCCATATAGTTTTCCGGATCCTCCTCAAGCATTTGATAATATACTTCCTTTGCCTTGTCAGCCTGGCCGGTTTCCATGTACAGTTCACCGAGGATCTCATAAAACAGGATCTCGTCGGGAAACAACCGGATCATTTGCTCAGCTTCGGCGATGGCCTCTTCGTATTTTCCTGTTTCCAGCAGGATGCGTTGTTTCTGAATGCTCAGCTCCCGCGAAAATCCGGTGAGGGTCTGCAGGTGACCGATCACGGCAATGGCCTTTTCAAACTCACCCAGGTATAGGTATGCGTTTTTGAGATTGCGGTGGTATCCAATGTTTTCCGGGTCGTCCTGTGCCAGTTGTTCATAAATGGCGGTGGCCGCCGGCAGGTCATCCGAAAGAAGGTAGATATCGGCGAGAACCAATTGATATTCGGGGTTTCTTGGGTCAATTTCAATGGCCTTCCAGATATATTTTCTGGCATCGGGCAGGTTGTTTTCAGACGCATATATTTTTGACAACTCGTAAAAAGCCGCGTCGTTGCCCGGGTCTTTTTCGGCAGCTTCATAAAACAGGTTCTTTGCGCGCGTGATGTTTCCAAGCATCTTTTGCTGGATGGCATCGATCATGATGGCGGTACTTCTTAGCTTGTCCGCTTCGGAAGATTGTTCAGATTCCTTTTGTGCCCGTTGTATTTCCTGTGCGAAGCCTGGGGCAAAGCAAGTGGTGAACAAGACAGCCAACGCAAGAGAAAGCAAGGGGATAAGTGTGCGGCCGGCCAGCATTTTCGGACCTTTAGCGACACCAATCCTTGTGCGCGGATGATATGCAGATGTGTTTTTCATAATTAATGATTTCGTGTTTTATGATGTTCCGGTGTGGCCGAAACCCCCTTCACCGCGGGTGGTTTTGCTGAGGCTGTTTACCCTGATAAGCGTTGCTTGTTCGTGAGAAGATATCACCATTTGTGCGATCCTGTCGCCATTTTGGATGGTATATGATTCATTGGACAGGTTTACCAGGATCACTTTGATTTCACCCCGGTAGTCGGCATCAATTGTTCCGGGTGTGTTCAGTACGGTGATGCCGTGTTTTGCTGCGAGCCCGCTGCGGGGCCTTACCTGGGCATCATAGCCGCCGGGGAGTTCTATGTGCAAACCGGTGCCAATGAGGGCCCGTTCCAGTGGCTTCAGCACTACCGGTGCATCCAGCATGGCGCGCAGGTCCATCCCGGCCGACAGCTCGGTTTCGTATGCGGGGAGCGGATTATTTGATCTGTTTACAATCTGGATTTCCATATTTCAGCCATTGACAACATAGATTAAACGCATGGATCAGGGTGGTGGTATCTGTCTTTGGAAAACAAATACAGCTCCTTTTGATGTTGCACGTGTGCTTCTAACAAAAAACTCACACAAAATTACTGAAAACACTTTATTTGCAACCGGGGCTTATCCGCCAATCACTTCGTACTCTTCAGGATCTTCTTCGTGTGGTGCGGAGATGTCGCGGATTTCCCTGTAAAACACAATGTTTTGCAGACCTTCCACCAGGGGTGTGATATCTCTGCTGTTGTTGCTGAGGATGATGAGTGTGGCATCTTTATCGGTAAATCTTTTCAGGGATGTTCTGAATCCGCTCCATCTGCCCGGGTGGTGCACCACGTGGATGTCCAAAAACGACTGCAGTCGCCATCCGAGGCCGTATCTGACAGGCCGGTCGTTTGCCAGGCGGGTATGGGTGAAGGCTTCCTGCCAGAGCTCTTCGGGCAGCAGCCGGTTTTCGGCGATGGCCCTGTCCCAAAGGAAAAGATCCGGGATATTGGAAAATATGCCTTTGTCGCCCATCACCCCGTCGTGGGGCACATCGGGGATAACGATATGGCTGCGGCCCCAGGGGCGAAAGCCATAGGCCCTGTCCATATTCATTTCGTCCGGCAGGCGGGGGTCATACACGAAGGTATGCTTCAGACCGACGGGGTCAAAGATGTTTTCCTTCATGAAGCCGGCAAATGATTGTCCGCTAACCCTTTCAATGAGCAGCCCGAGGAACGCATAGCCGGTGTTGGAATAAGCGAACCGGGTGCCCGGCCTAAAGTCCAGGTGCCTGGGATACCGCAGAAAGAGGTTGAGGATGTCTTCGTTATCCGGCGGATAGGGTTGGGTCCAGTGACGTTCCACCAGCCACATATAGTTTTGCAATCCCGCAGTATGGTTGAGCAGCATGCGCACGCTGATATCGGGATAGGGGAACTCAGGGATATAGGATGTGACCATGCTGTCGATGTGCAGGCGTCCGTCATGGTGCAGCATGAGGATGGCTGTGGCTGTAAAGGTCTTAGAGATACTGGCCAGCTGGAAGGGTGTTTGGATGGTCAGGGGTGTGTGGTTCCGGAAATCTGCAAACCCAAAACTCCGGCTTATCAGCACGGTTCCTTCACGCGCAGCAAGCACACTGCCATTGAAATTCCTTGCGAGCAGAAATTTTGTAATGGTATCCCGGAGGAAAAAGATTTCGTCATCGCTTAAACTGCCGGGCAAAACCTTCTCAACCACTACAGCCTCTTCAATGCTTCGTTCATTAACCACTCCTGAGAAGGCAAGCATGTACATCATCATGGCTGTTAAGCCCAGAAACACAATGTTTCTTTTGACCCCGGAACCTTTTTGGGCTTCATTAGGACCATGCGAACGGGATCCTTTGCTATTCTTGAATATATTGGGCATAGAAATTTTCAAAACAAAGTGCAAAATTAAAAAAAAATCACAGCCAATGTTTTATTGCATATGTTTTTGAGGGCTATTGATCCGAACCCGGAACTTGAATATTTTTATTCTGAGTGATTTACCCAGTGATTTCGATATGTGAAAGAAATTTTCTTGCTATTTAGCCTGTGGTATGCAAATATCAACAGCCTGTGGCTTGCTGCTTATCTCTCCCATGTTGAAAAGGATGTCAATGTATCCGTCCAGGTTGTCAAGATCTATTTCTGATGATAATGACATGGGCATGATGTTCATCAGGGCTGCCACATCTGTGTCAATACCGGTGGCTGCGGCCAGTATTTCTCTGGCCTGCAAGGGATTCTGCCGGATAAACATTACTGCTTTATCGATGACTGCATAAAAACGTTTTGCAAGAGCGGGATTAACATCCGCCCACTGTGCATTTACACTTCCAACACCGACCGGGCTGGGAGAATATTGCATGGCATAGAGCGAGGTTGTGATCTGTTTTAGTCCGTGACTTACAATGCCCGTGGTCAATTCAGGCTCATAGGCAAAAAGAGCATCTATGTCATCCGACAGCAGGGCTTGCAGTTGCAGACCGGGGGCCAACTCAATGCAAACCGGCAGTGCAAGACCGGGATAATGCTCTGAAAACAATGTCAGCAGGGTGTTTTGTGCTGTGGTGCCGGGGAAAACACCAATTTTTTTCCCCGCAAGGGCTTCGAAGTCGTTGGCAGGTGAATCGGATTTGACCACAATGCCATCGAAACCATTTTCGGCGGTAATCATACTGACTGAAAAGATCAGGGCTTGTCCGGGAGCGTTTTCCATCTCCTGAAGCAACGGAACAATGGCTAACTCAATAACCGCATCAATGTTTCCGGCCACTACCTTTTGGGCCAGCGAATTGCTGGTGGGAACCGACTGTGCATCAACTTCTAAGCCTTCATCGGAATAGAAACCCTGATCAAGTGCAACAAAATGGGTCAGGCTGGATACCATTGGAAGGTAGCCAACCCTGATTACAACGTCATTGTCGTCTTTCCTGCAAGCGGAGAAAAAGATGCACGTCAAGAAAACAATGACCAGTGCCTGAGGTTTTAAATTGGCTTTCATGTGTTTATGGTTTTGTTGTGATGAATAACCGGTTTTTATGCAGGGCGGATTGGAATCCACAAACTTTAACACACGAGAAAAGCCTTCCCGACAAACAGATTTCTTCAATACTTTTCAAATCTTTCTGACGCAAAAAAGGACAGAAATTACGGCATATACATCCAATGTAAACTGAATTGGTCAAAGACCAAAGCCCTCCTGTCTGCATTTCTCCAAATATAAGAAAAATTCCCATATATTCGGTATTTTCTTCATGGAGCAATTAGGTAAAACGATTTTAAATTAGGCTCTATAGTTGCACGACTTGTCTTTTATAAGTATTTTTCGGTGCGCCAAAAGCATGGATGTTTTTGATGAATATGTTGATGTTAATTGGCCTTGATGTTTCAAATGTTTGCATAAAAATATGACCACCCATTCTTTCACTCCCGAGCTTGCACGCGCGGTCGCGGCATTGCTATTCATAACGACCGGCTACGCAGCATATTATTTAACAGCCTTTTCAGGCAGGGCCCGGAGGCTTTTCAAAAAGCGTATTGCGTCAGGGAAAAATGAGGTGTCGCTGTTTTTGTTTCAGAAACTAACGGGCTTTTTCTTTTTAGGGCTATTGCCGGGTGCAATTTTTTTTCAGCTTTTTGCCTTAACGCCTGAAAGGTATTCATTTGCGGGAATTCACCCGCCTGTTCCTGTGTATGTAATTGTTCTGCTCGCCTTGTTGATTGTTTTCACCGCTGCTTTTTCAGCAAAAAAACACGATATTTACAGCAGAATTCCCCACATGCGTATTCGTTACTGGGGCATTAAAGAGATTGCGATCAGTGCAGGTGGCTGGGCAATATACCTCCTGGCCTATGAGTTTATTTTCAGGGGTTTGTTGTTGTTTTCCACCGCTGAGGCCTGGGGGGTATGGCCGGCGGTTTTGATCAATTTGTTTTTTTACGCCGTTTTTCATATTCCGAACGGTCGAAAGGAGACGCTGGCTTCCATTCCCTTTGGACTGGTTCTATGTGTTGTTTCGCTGCTTTCCGGCTCTTTTTTGCCGGCTTTTCTGTTGCATCTTGTGTTATCAGTGTCAACAGAAATGTTTGCGATTCATTTTAATCCGGAGATGGAGTTTCGTTTTAGAGGAGCGTTGAGGGGGTGAGGGAGAAGGGGGGAAAGAGTGAAGGAGAGAGGGAGAGAAAGTAAGAAGTAAGCAGTAGAAAGTAAGTAGGGACAGGGCTTGACCTGTCCAGAGATATGTTCATTTGTTTCCTTTGTGGTAAATTTTTTTTATTCCTCGCAAAGGCCGCAAAGGTTAAATCACGCAAAGGCCGCAAAGGACTGAGAGCTGGGAACTGGGAGCTGGGAACTGGGAGGATTTGCGGTGGCAAACGAAACGCCCTGAAGGGGAAAATTAATTCAGCCTGAGGGAAACGCCTTGGGTAAATGCGGATAACTGAGACCAATGAAAATTCTGATTACGGGCAGCACGGGTTTTATTGGCGGGGCACTTGTAAAGCGGCTTGCCAAAGAAGGACATACCCTGCATTTGCTGGTTCGGTCCACCGCCAAAGCGGCGGAGCTAAACTTGCCCGGGGTACGCATATTTGAAGGAGATGTTACCGATGCAGCCTCTGTTCGCAGGGCTATGCAGGGCTGCACCCATGTTTTCCACCTTGCGGCATACGCCAAACCTGTGGCAGATGATCCCGGCGTGTTTTACGACGTCAATGTAACCGGCACGCGCAACATTCTAGAGGCAGCGCTGAGCGGAGGCATACAGCGGGTTGTTTTCACATCAACCGCCGGCACCTTTGGTGTTACCGGCACAGAGGATGATGCTGTTGAACAGAGCCCCAGACCAGAGCAGTTTGACACAGATTATGCCCGGACAAAAAAGCAGGCAGAAGACCTTTGTAAGGA
>SKTQ01000271.1 GCA_007122505.1 Bacteroidales bacterium
GGTCAGATGCAAGGCGTCGAAAGCCGCCGACATAGTAGTCTATTTCAAGGCTTTCGCAACGAAGCAGATGGCCTGAAGTAAAAGCACCTGAAAAAAGCAAACAAATTAAGTTTATATAAGCTTTTGCTCTTATTATCATTTATTCAGGCAGATACAAGAATTTGTTTGCTTTTTGTGAATAATGCAGGTTAGCCGCTTCCGGATAGTAAAAAACATTAATCATTTGCAAGACCGGGTCAGGGTCACCGGCAAGCGATTACATTGATCCTGTTCTGTTTTTCAACTTTTCCTTCAGGGAATCATGCTGAAATCTTTTTTCATATTTGGGATGTGTATGCTTTTGACCGGCGTCCTGCCTGTTCGGGGTCAGTTGACAGGTGAGTTGTCTTCAGACGATCGTCGTGCCGTACGTGCATATCATCGGGCTGAAGAGGCATTGCTCCGGCATGATCCTTCATCCGCAATTAGTGACCTGCAGCGTGCTATAGAGCGGGATAATGCTTTCGCGGAAGCACACCTTTTGCTTGCCGAGATATATTTTGAAACAGAAAGGTTTGCGGAAAGTATTCCATCCTATGAAAAAGCCATTGGCCTGAATCCGAAACTATATCCTCCGGCAAAATACAGGCTTTCCATGGCATTTTACCGTACCGGAAGATATGCCGATGCTGTTGAGTGGGTGAAGCGTTTTATAGACATGGGCGGCTATTCCCCGGTCATGGCTGAAAGAGCGGAAGACCTGTTGATACGCAGCAGGTTTGCCAATGAGCTCAGGAACAACCCTGTCCCTTTCCACCCGGTGAATCCGGGGCCGGCGATCAATACACGCCATGCAGAGTACAGCCCGGCACTGACTGCTGATGAGCAAACCCTGATATTCACCAGGAAAAAGCCCCGGCAGGAAACTCCTGCCCCGGGTCAGACAGCCTATTTTGAGGACTTCTATATCAGCCATTACCGGGAAGGAGAATGGACAACTGCCATAAATCTCGGTCCGCCGCTTAATACACCCGGTAACGAGGGTGCACAAACCATTACGGCCGATGGACGTCACCTGTATTTTGCGGCATGTAACCGCCCCGATGTTGTCGGGCGTTGCGATATCTATTATTCGCTCAGGGAAGGCGGACAATGGACAAGGCCTGTGAACCCGGGGCGTCCGTTAAACTCAACAGCATGGGATTCACAACCTTCCATCTCGGCCGACGGATCGGTCATCTATTTTACCAGCAGCAGGGAAGGGAGCATCGGACCGATGGACATCTGGAAGGCAACCCGCGACGAACAGGGACACTGGAATGACCCGGTTAATCTGGGGCCAACCATCAACACCTCAGGCAGTGAAATGTCACCCTTTATCCATCACGACAATGTTACCCTGTATTTTGCATCCGACGGCCACCCGGGGATGGGTGGTCTGGACATTTTTTACAGCCGGCGAAATGAGGACGGACAATGGTCGAAGCCCGTGAACATTGGTTATCCGATAAATACCCACGGCGATGAATTTGCCATGATCGTGGGTGCTTCCGGAACAACGGCCTGGTTTTCGTCAGATATGGAAGGAGGCCATGGTGATGCCGATCTGTACACCTTTGATCTCTACCAGGAAGCCAGACCACTGGCGCATACTTTCATGCGGGGCAGGGTATATGATGCGGAAACACGGGAGCCCCTTGCTGCCGGATTTGAGCTGTTTACCCTCCACGATGGTCAACGCATCACGGCTGCAACATCAGATCCCCATGATGGAAGCTTCCTGGTGGCCATTCCTGTTGACAAAGAGCTGGCGCTGAATGTCTCAAAAACCGGATACCTCTTCTTTTCAGCGCATTTTAGCTATACAGATCCGGGATCTGCCGCAGAGCCATACCTCCGGGATATTGCACTGCAACCCATACAGGCAGACGAACCTGTGGTTTTGGAAAATATCTTCTTCGCATTTGACAGCTATGATCTGGAAAAAGCCTCAAAGCCTGAGCTGGACAAACTGTATCACTTTTTGCTGGAGAATCCGTCAGTGCACATTGAGATCGGCGGTCATACAGACAGCCTGGGAAGTGATGAATACAATGTCACATTGTCTGAAAATCGCGCCGGAAGTGTAAGAAATTATCTCATTGAGGCGGGTATTTCTCCGGAAAGGATCACATACAAAGGATACGGTGATACCAGGCCGGTTGCGACCAACGAAACTCCAGAGGGAAGAGCCATGAACAGGCGCACCGAATTCAGGGTGGTCCGTCCCGAACATTAAGATCAGGAAAAAAATGAACGGCTTTTTGCATAAGGCCCCGGCCGTTTTTTTAATGGCGAAGCAGTTGGCGTCATCCTTCATTGTTGATAACTATTTTTACGAAAAGTGTTGGCAGCACATGGGAGATTGCTTACATTTGGACTATGGAAAATAAAGAACAAAAGGTGCGTGATGTTCCTGCAAGAAAGAATAAAAAGATCTTTTATTCCCTTGATTATTCGGACCATGGAAGAGTGCCTCCCCAAGCCATTGACCTGGAAGAAGCACTTTTGGGTGCCATGATGCTTGAGCAGAACGCCCTGACAAATGTCATTGATATATTAAAACCTGAGGTTTTCTATAAAGAAAGCCACCAAAAAATATTTTCTGCCATCCATGATTTGTTTTCCAATGCCCAACCTGTTGATATACTTACTGTTACAGAAGCGCTAAAGAAGAGCGGGGAGCTTGATATGGTAGGCGGTGCCTATGCCATATCCATGCTCACCAACAGGGTTGCCAGCTCCGCCAATTCGGAATATCATGCCCGGATCGTCCTGCAAAAGTTTTTGCAGCGCGAGCTGATCCGCATATCATCCGAAATCATCAAAGATTCCTATGAAGACAGCCAGGACGTTTTTGACATACTGGATAAAGCAGAGAAGGAGCTTTTTGCGGTCAGTGAAACCAATCTGCGACGCAATTACAAGAACATGCATTCGCTGATCAAAGATGCCATTACACAAATAGAGGGAGCCAAAAACCAGGATGGGCATATCAGTGGTATTCCAAGTGGTTTTACGGATCTTGACAGGGTGACGGCAGGCTGGCAAAAAGCAGACCTGATTATCCTTGCTGCCCGGCCGGGTATGGGGAAAACGGCCTTTGTGGTCACCATGGCCCGAAACATGGCGGTTGACTTTAAAAAACCGGTGGCCATTTTCTCCCTGGAGATGACAGGTGTTCAGTTGGTTACAAGATTGATTGCCAGTGAATCAGAGCTGGCTGCGGATAAATTGCGCAGGGGGCAACTGGAAGATTATGAATGGGAACAACTCAATTCGCGCCTTGGTGCACTGACGGATGCACCTCTGTTTATCGACGATACCGCGGCCTTATCCATTTTCGAGCTCAGAGCCAAATGCCGGAGACTGAAAGCGCAGCATGATGTGCAGCTTATCATTGTGGATTACCTTCAGCTGATGTCTGGGGGGGCTGACAACCACCGGGGAAACAGAGAACAGGAAATCAGCAACATTTCACGCTCCATGAAAAGCCTGGCTAAAGAGCTTAACGTTCCTGTAATCGCTATCTCACAGCTGAGCCGCGCGGTAGAAACGAGAGGAGGTTCTAAGCGGCCTATTCTTTCCGACTTGCGTGAATCCGGTGCCATTGAACAGGATGCAGATATGGTGCTGTTTATTTACCGTCCTGAATATTATCAAATTACAGAAGATCAACAGGGCAACTCAACCGAGGGGCTGGCACAGCTAATCATCGCCAAGCATCGAAATGGTGCACTAAAAGACATCAATCTGCGTTTTATTCAAAACTTTGCAAAGTTTACTGAATATGAATCAGGGGATTATGGGCTGCGAAGGGATATGGCACCCTCTGAAAGATTTGATGATCAGCCCAATACAATGACCATCCCATCCAAAATGAATGATATGGATGATGACGATGTGCCGTTCTGACGCAAATAAGCGTCAACCATTGAACAAATTTCCCCATTCATGATTTAATGTATTAGAGGTATTGGCCGGGGAAAACCGTGTTCTTTTTGCGAATGTGTTTTCCTGCCAATATTTGTTGTTTAGCCGGGGATAAAAACCGGCACATTGTTTTCCGATTAAAAACTAAATGAACATGAAGAGATACCTGGTTTTATTTTTCTTTGTACTTATATCATTGCAATCTTTTGGTGCACAAATACTGGTGCCCATGGATCAGTCCCAGCGCAATCACTTGAAGGCATACGGAGTTGCTTATTATGTGCTTACCTATGATATTGAGGTGAGTTGGTTGTTAAACTACCGGGGTGGCAGTTTCATGTTTGAGCACCATCCTGAGTTTGAGCAGGAAATGTTGGTGCGTGGTGTAAGCTACCAGGTGATTGCTGATGTGCAGGCTGCAGCCATTCTTCGTGAAATTGCCGAGCCGGAAGTAAACATGGACGAGATCAGGCTTCACAAGGTACCCCGCATAGCGGTTTATACGCCTCCTAACAGTTTGCCCTGGGATGATGCGGTTACACTGGCACTTACCTATGCCGAAATTCCATACGATGAAATATATGATGATGAAGTTCTTGCAGGTGTATTGCCCCTGTATGATTGGCTTCACCTGCACCACGAGGATTTCACCGGGCAGTTTGGCAAGTTTTGGTTTGCGTTTCGCAATGCTGAGTGGTATCGTGAAGATGTTCGGCTGGCAGAAGAAACTGCTCGTCGACTTGGCTTTTCCCAGGTTGCCCATCTCAAATTGGCTGTGGCCAAAAAGATCCGTGATTTTGTAGAAGGCGGTGGTTATATGTTTGCTATGTGTTCGGCGCCTGAAAGCATTGATATTGCCCTGGCTGCAGAAGGGGTTGACATTCTTCACGAGGTTTACAATGGCACGCCTCCTGATCCCGACGCCCAGGAACGACTGGATTTTTCCCGCACCTTTGCCTTCGAAAACTTTACCATCGTGCCCGATCCGGCTATCTATGAAAAATCAAATATTGATGTCCCCAAGACCGGCCGCAATCAAAACACCGATTTTTTCACCCTTTTTGAGTTTTCGGCCAAGTGGGATCCCATTCCAACCATGCTGACCCAGAACCATGAGCAGGTGGTCAAGGGATTCATGGGGCAGACTACAGCTTTCCGCAAGGCAGTTATTAAACCCACTGTCACGATCCTCGGTGACAACAGATCCAAAGAGGAAGCGAGATATATTCATGGCACGAGAGGGAACGGAACTTTTACCTTCCTCGGCGGACACGATCCGGAAGATTACAGGCACCACGTTGGTGACCCGCCAACCGATCTGGACCTTTTCCCAAACTCACCCGGTTACAGGCTCATTTTGAACAATGTACTGTTCCCCGCTGCAAGGCAAAAGCCTTTGAAAACCATGCAGGACAATTGATCTGTGGTTTTGCTGCAGGTCAAAATCCTGTGCGCATCTGTCTGACGTTACCGGCAGCGTGATTTTTTCTTGTACACCAGGAAGGCATAGGGATATTTGTTCTTCTCGTCGGCGTCGAACTCCTCCATTTCCAGTAGTTCCCATTTTTCAGGATCAATATCCGGGAAAAATGCATCTCCGTCAAAATTTGCATAAATCTTGGTGATATACAGCCGGCGCATCCCGGGTACCAATGATTTTTCCACAAAGTGATGCAAAACTGGAAATTTTTTTCGAAATTTGGAGTTTATGCTTAAATTATTTAATCCTATTGCTTGCCATGTTTCACCATTATTATTAGATAGGTGAACTCCATTACCAGTACCCATGCCAGCAATTAAGTTTAACTCAGAATCTATAACTAATGAA
>SKTQ01000229.1 GCA_007122505.1 Bacteroidales bacterium
GTGGAGATAATCGGTATAGTCAATCAAAACAATGGCGTTGTTTACAACAACGCCCGCCAGGCTCACTATGCCAACCCCCATCATAATGATAATAAAGTCCATATTGAACAAGGCCAACCCGAAAAATACGCCTGCCGTACTAAAGATCACACTGCCGATAATGATGAAAGGCTTAAATACAGAATTGAATTGGGTCACAAGAATGAGTGCAATCAGTGAAACAGCGATCAGCAAAGCACGTATCAGGAACTCCATGGATTCCTGCTGTTCCTGCTGTTCCCCGGTAAATGCGTAGTTGTAACCTTCTGGCATGTCCAGGTTTTCCATCACCTGCATGATTTGACTGTTGATTCTGTTGGCATTGAATCCGGGCAGGACATTCGAGCTTAGGGTAACAACCCGGTTTCTGTCGATGCGGTTGATGGCACCGTAGGTTTTGCTGTATTCCACCTGTGCCACCGCAGATATAGGTACCTGCATTATCCGTCCGGTGCTTTGGCTTCTGAAGGTGATACGCTGGTTCATCAATGTGGAAAGATTGTGCCGGTACTCTTCCTTAAGCCTCAGCTGAATGGGGTATTCTTCTTCACCCACTTTAAATGTAGAAACCTCCAGGCCAAATAAGGATGTGCGGATTGTATTGGCAATGGCGTATGTGGAAACCCCAAAACGTCTGGCAGCATCCCTGTCTATATGAATCAGGATTTCGGGGTTGTCGGCTGCCAGATCGGTATTGATCCCTTCAATCCCTTCAATGCCGGCTTGTGCGATTCGGCTTTGAATGGTGTCGGCCAGCATCATGAGCCTTTCCAGGTCTTGTCCGCTGACCTCCAGATTGATGGGTCGCCCCGACGGTGGTCCTGCCATATTTTTTTCCACCATAAATTCGATGCCCGGATATTGCCCCAACAAAGCATCGGAGAGTTTAGCCATGATATCGTTGGTGTTGATACCTTCCCTCTCTTCGAATTCAACGAAGGTAACAGTGATCAGTCCGCGGTGGGGCGTTTCGCCCGCATTCATTTCCATTTCACCAACGGCGCCCCGTCCAACAGTGGTCAACACAGACTTTACGATATGCCGGTAAGGTAGGATCACTTCTTCAACCTTTCGTTCCACCTCCCGGATGCGTGCATCTGTTTCTTTGATATCGGTGCCTACTGGAAGCTCCGCCAGGATATTAATAAACCGGGGCTCATTGTCTGGAAAAAAAAGTACGTTTGGACTGCGAACCCCGAAGAAAACGATGGCTATGAATAAAAACAGGACGGTTCCACCGACGAATTTGTATGGGTTTTTACCCTTAAGCGCAAAACGGAGGGTGTTGGCGTATAGTTTTTCAAGTATAGGAAGCAATGTGTTTTGGAACCAAACGGCAAGTCTGCTCAAGACAAAATAACCCAGCGCAGACAATATGGCAACCAGTATCAACAGGTTGCCGCCCAGGGTGAAACCTATTAGATGAAACAATCCGCCGGCGACCAGCAGACCACCGATAACCAGCAATCTGCGCTTTAATTTTTGGCTTTTGCTCATGCCTTGCTGTACCGGCTTGCTTCTTTTCTTGCGGAAAAATGTGTAGGAGAAAACAGGGATGATGATCAGGGCTACAAACAATGATGAAGACAGAACAATAATTAATGTAAGGGGGAGGTATTTCATGAACTCGCCGGTAATACCCGTCCAGAACGCCAGTGGTAAAAAGGCAGATAAAGTGGTTGCTGTGGAAGTGATAATGGGCAACGCGATTTCTCCAATTGCCCTTTTTGCCGCATCCATGATGGAGTAGTCCCTTTCAACAAAACGAAAAATATTATCCACCGCCACAATGGCATTGTCCACAAGCAGACCCAGCGCAAGGATCAGCGAAAAAAGGACGATCATGTTGATCTGTATAGCCACAATGCCGAAAACCATAAAGGAGATCAGCATGGATAAGGGAATGGCAATCCCGACAAACAATGCATTTTTCAAACCGAGAAACAGGAAAAGCACCAATACCACCAGGATAACGGCCATTATCACGCTGTTTTCCAGGTTAGTGAGTTGGTTTCTAATCTCTTCTGACTGGTCGTTGGTTATGGTAATGTTCAACTCCGGAGGCAGGTTGCCGTTTTTCCTGTGAACATCCAATACACGAAAAATATTTTCTGTGGCTGACAGCAGGTTGTCACCGGCATTTTTGATCACCTGCAATGATACCACCGGTTGGTCGTCAAGCCGGGCAAAGCTTGTGGGATCAGCATAGGTATCGGCTACTTCAGCCACATCCCGCAAATATACAATCTGTTGATCTTCAAATTTTATGATGATGTCTTCAATTTGCCGGATGTCGGTAAACTCACCAATGGTACGAACCGCCCAACGCGTATTGTCAGCAAAACGTAACGAGCCACCGGCGATGGAAACATTTTCGGCACTGATTGCGTTGGCAATGTCATCAAAACTGAGTTCGTACAATTCCAGCTTCAGTGGATCCGCGTTGATCTGTATTTCACGTTCTTCAATGCCCGTGACCTCCACTTTGGAGATTTCCGGGATATCTTCAATTTCCTCTTCCAGGAAATCTGCAAACCGCTTTAATTCATTAAGGGAAAAATCACCTGAAAGGTTGATGTTTATGATTGGAAACTCTGAAAAATCAATATCCATCACCATGGGGTCGGATGGCAGGTCACCGGGTAAATCTCCTTTGACCCTGTCAACGGCATCTTTAACGTCTTGCAGGGCATCTTTGATGTCGATACCGGTGTCGAATTCAACAAAAATATCCGAGTTGTCCTGCGAAGAGGTGGAGCGAAGTTCGCGAATGCCGGTAATGGTATTAATTTCGTTTTCCAATGGCCGGGTCACCAGGTTTTCCATGTCGGCCGGAGGGTTTCCAGGGTACACGGTTTTTACAAGAACGGTGGGTATCTCTACCTCAGGGAATAACTCCTTTGGAAGTGTACGGTATGACAGAATACCGAAAACAGCCACGATAAAGGTGAGCAGGAAAATGGTGTTCTTGTTTTTCAGTGCAATGGTGGTTGGTTTGAATTCCCGGGCCACCTTTTTGTCTAAACTCTGTTCATCCATGGTATTTTATCTCTGGGCGGTTATCACTTCACTCTCTCCGTTTTCAATGATGCGGACAGGGTCGCCGTTTGAGACCCTGTGGTGCCCCCGCAATATCAGTATGTCGCCTGGAACAAGCCCGCTTTTGACCTTTGTTTGACCTTCTGCATCGGGTCCTCTTTCGATATAGGTTTTGTGAGCCACCATAATGCCGTTACGCTCCCTGGCAGTATACACATAGTGGCCCTGAGTATCGAATCCGATCAGCATGGATGGAATAACCACGGCTTCTTCAACAGCATAGGTGGAAATGCTTACATTGGCCATCATGTTGGGCTTAAAACGCTCATCCGGGTTCCCGATACGCAGCTGCATCCTGAATGATCTGTTTTCGGGATTGATTACATGGCCTACCCTGTGTATGGGAGTTTCCATGCTTTCCTCCGGAAAGGCCGGGAAGCGAAGTGTGACCATTTTCCCTCTTGTTACATAAGGTAATTTGGCTTCTGAAACATCAGAGTTTATGTATAATTCATCAAGATTGATGATCTGCATGACCGGGGTGCCTGGCATGGCCAGCTCACCTTCCTTGATAAAGGTTTCGTCAACATAGCCCCTGATGGGTGAACGCAAAACCGACATTTCGAGCTGCGATTGCAGGGTGGCCAGCCGGCTGCGCAGTGATTCAACATTGTTACGCGCCTCCAGGTACTGAATCTCACTGCCTATTTCCTGTGCCCATAATCTTTTCTGCCGCTCGTAAACTGTTTCCGCAAGGCGCAGACTTGTTTTTACCTCTTCCACATTGCCTTCCAAAACATCCGTTGACAAGCGGGCAACAATTTGCCCCCGGCTTACCGGGTCACCCTTGCTTACATTAATTTGCCTGATGTGACCACTGGTTTCGGGACTGATCACCGCCGCGTTGACCGCTTCTACAGTTCCGCTGGCCCTGAAAGAATTCTGAAACAAACCGGGCCTAATGGTGTCCACTGAAACCGGTGTTTGTACGTTCCGCGCCATTTGTTCCCCACGGGCAATCAGTGAGCGCTCCAGTTCATTCACTTTTACCGTAAGTTCATTGATTTCCTGCCTGTACTCGGTAATTTGCCGGCGAATGGCATCCGGATGATCCTCATCAATTTCTGATCGACGGTCACCACATGCTGTCAAAAACATGGGCAAAACTGCCATTAAAAGCCATACAGCACTCTTCAGTGATATTTTTCGTTTGATGGATTTTTTCTGTATCATGTTTTTTTGATTTATCAATTGTATGTTGATTTCTGTTTTAATGATGATGTAACTACCTTATCTGCCGAGTGCTCTTTCTATATTATTTTTAGCATTTAGCAACTCAAACATCGACTGGTAATAAGTTAACTGGGTGGTAAGCAGCTGGTCGTTGGCCTGTGTAAGTTCCAGGCTGGTTGCCATACCCTCCCTGAACATAATGCTTGTCCTGTTAAATATTCGTTCAGCCAGTGTTTTGTTCTCTTGTGCATTCAGAAAAGTTTCCTGCGCCGTGCGGAAGTCAGACATTGCCTCATCCATCCTCAGCTTGAGGGCTTCGCTGATTTCTTCCCGCTGCAAACGGGCTTTTTCAAGTTCAAGACGTGCCTGCTGCACCAGGGATGAGCGCATCCCACTGGAAAAAATGGGAATATTCAGATTGACGGCAAAGAAGGTACTTGGAAACCAGGAACGATCGCTGTCAAAAAAGCTGAATTCATTGCGCATGGCCATTTCCTGCCGTACAAATGAAGCACTTAAACTGGGCAGATAAGCCGTTTGCTCTCTGCGCAACACCATCATGCTCATCTCTTCCTGTGAGCGGACAATCCTGTAATCAATATGGCTTTCCAACTCAAACCCCGTATCCAGACTCATCTCATCCAGTAGTCTGTTGTGTAAGGTTTCGAGTTGATCTGTAAGCTCAATATGGGTGTCCTGACCTATGCCAGTCTGAAACTTCAGCAAATTGGTAACCATCTTTTCCTGGCGTTCCAGAGATGAAATATTGTTTTCAATATTGGAAACAGTGAGTTTCAACTGATCCACGTTGATGGGATCGGTGAAGCCTTCTTCCAGGAGTACCTTGGTTTCGTCAAGCATTTTTTTGATGTTGACCAGGTTTTGCCTCATTATTTTCAGATTTTCACGTGCCAACAAAACCAGTATGTAGGTTTCCGTGACCGTGTTCCGGATGTCGATGCGTGACCTCTCCAGGTTTTCACCGGCCAGGTTGCGAAATATCCTGGATGCCCTCAGACCCACAATATATTGTCCGTCAAAAAGCAGCTGCTCAACGGAAGCGGCGGCGGTTAAACTGTGTGGTGTGCCAAATTGAATCTCCTCAAAATCACCCGGTTCCCCACCGAAAAATTCGGCAGGCACAAGTGATGTGGGAATGTCAACAAAATAATTGTAGCCCACCGATGCAGATATTTGTGGTAACCCGATGGCAGTGGTTTCCCAAATCTGCCGTTCTGCGATACGCAGGTTGGCTCTTGCTTTCCTGATTTCATAACTATGCTCCACGGCATAGGCACGCGCGTCCATCAGGCTTATGCTCAGCACATTCCGGTCTGTTTCGGCAGGATCTCCGGCATAGGAGGCAAATACCCATAAAAGGCAAAAAAAACCAAGGAGGTGATAGGTCAATAACCGCATGTTTTGTCTGTATAATCTGTATAATAATGTTATCAAATTAACCGATTATGCGGCCATTTGTTCATGAATATTATGCTTATGGTTAAAGTATTATTTCGTGGGAAGCCTTCAGAAAAACATCTTTTTACATACCTCTGAATCACAACTGTTCCCTGCCACCAAATATGGCGCTGCCAACCCTGACCATTGTACTTCCTTCATCTATCCCAAGCCGGTAGTCATCCGACATCCCCATGGAAACTTCCCTGAATGCATCATTGCCGGCAAAATATTGCTGCTTGATTTCCTCAAAATATTTCTTCAGTTGACGAAATTCATTCCTGACCTTTTCGTGGTCGTCTGTAAAAGTAGCCATGCCCATCAAACCTTTGATCTCCACATGCTCCATGTCGCGGAAGGCTTCGCTTTCAAGCAGCCGGCAGCACTCTTCATAATCCATCCCGAATTTGGAGCTCTCATCGGCAATATGTATCTGTAACAAACAGGGTATGACGCGGTCATTTTTTCTGCCTTCCTTGTTGATCACTTTAAGGATTTTTAAACTGTCCACCGAGTGGATCAATGCAATGAAAGGTGCAATATATTTCACCTTATTGGTTTGCAGATGTCCCACCATGTGCCATTCAATGTCTTTTGGCAAGGCTTCATGCTTTGGCAAGACCTCCTGGGCTTTGCTTTCACCAAAAACCCTGTGACCTGTGTTGTAGGCCTCCATGATTTCATCAGGGGTTTTGGTTTTTGAAACCGCTACGAGCTTTACACCCTCCGGCAGCGATTGTTTGAATGTGATAATATTTGTTTTGATGTCCATTGATTTCTGTGGTTAAATTGGAGAATATGCAACTGCCATGATTTGCAAGGTTTAATTAATGACTCTGCTGAGGAAATATCCATTGGTTTCAATATCAACGGTTAAACTTGCGACTGTGGTCCTGTGCCGCCATCCTCAATGCAAAAATAATGAATAAGAAAAACTTTGCCTGATTTCTTTGTGGCATGTCAAAATTAAGGATGAACTGATTATCTTTGCATTATGCAAGAAATGATTTTGGTCCTTGATTTTGGATCTCAATACACACAATTGATAGCCAGGAGAGTAAGAGAGCTGGATGTTTATTGTGAAATACATCCTTACCATTATCGTCCGGATGAAACCGGTCATATTCGCGGTGTTATTTTATCGGGTAGTCCTTTTAGTGTGAGGGATAGTGGATCTCCCCGGCCGGATCTCAATTGGATAGGAGAGGAGATTCCTGTGCTGGGCATTTGTTTTGGTGCGCAATTGATCACCATGATGCATGGGGGAGAGGTGCAGGCATCATCCACCAGGGAATACGGTCGTGCTTTGTTGTCTTATGTAGCAGCCGGTGAGCCTTTATTTGACCATATTGAGGAACAGTCGCAGGTGTGGATGTCACATGCCGATACCATTACCCGGTTGCCGGACAAATATTGCCTGATCGCACGTACCAATGACATTGGGGTCGCGGCATTCCGTTCTCCCGATAGTAAGATTTTCGGTTTGCAGTTTCATCCGGAAGTTTACCATACTCCCCGTGGCAAGGAACTACTGAAAAATTTTGTTGTTGATATTTGCGGTTGCAGCCAAAGCTGGACACCGGAATCATTTATATCTTCTACTGTGGATGGGCTCAGGAGACGCATCGGTACCGACCGTGTGGTGCTTGGTTTATCCGGAGGGGTAGATTCCAGCGTAGCTGCCACACTCCTGCATGAGGCCATTGGGAAACAGTTGCATTGCATTTTTGTTGACAACGGATTGTTGCGTAAAAACGAGTTTGAAGAAGTCTTGTTGTCATACGGGGATATGGGTTTGAATGTTAGGGGTGTGCGTGCATCGGAGCACTTTTTGGATGCACTCAGAGGGATATCCGACCCGGAGGTTAAGAGAAAAGCCATCGGACGCGTATTCATTGAAGTGTTTGAAAGAGAGGCCAAAAAGATCAGTGAAGTACACTGGCTGGCGCAAGGTACCATTTATCCTGATGTAATCGAGTCCGTGTCAGTAAAAGGCCCGTCTGTTACCATCAAATCGCATCACAATGTTGGGGGATTGCCTGACATTATGAACCTGAAAGTTGTGGAACCCCTGAATTCATTGTTTAAGGATGAGGTAAGAAGGGTTGGACGAAGCCTTGGTATTTCGTCACACATTCTGGACAGGCACCCATTCCCCGGTCCCGGTTTGGGGATTCGCATTTTGGGCGAGGTAACCGGAGAAAAAGTAAAAGCTTTGCAGGAGGTGGATCATATATTTATCGGCGCGCTTAAGTCTTCAGGTTGGTACCATAAAGTATGGCAAGCCGCCGCCATATTGCTGCCCGTTCAATCGGTGGGCGTAATGGGTGATGAGAGAACTTACGAAAACACCGTTGTGCTGCGTGCTGTTGAGTCAACCGACGGGATGACTGCCGACTGGGTGCATTTGCCTTATGATCTGCTTGCTGATGTCAGCAACAGGATCATCAATAATGTTAAGGGTGTTAATCGCGTAGTTTACGATATCAGCTCAAAGCCACCGGCAACCATAGAATGGGAATAGTTATCCACACTTGTACTTTTTGCCTGTATTTGTCGTATTATTATGAGATGAAAGGCTCATGAACAGATTTTGACAAGCAGGGGGATGATTGTGGGAGATGAGAGTTAAGAGCTGGGAGCTGAGGGATGAGAGCTGGGAGCTGGGAGCTGGGAGCTGAGAGCTGGGAGCTGAGGGATGAGACTTAAGGGACTTCAGAGACTTAAGGGAAGAGTAAGAAGTAGGCAGTTTTACTTTGCGGGCTTATCTTTTTTTTGCGGGCTTTGCGTGAAACATTTTATTCCTCGCAAAGGCGGCAAAAGTTAAATCACGCAAAAAGCGCAAAGAAAGGCTGCATTATACATTCCCAGCAGCTAAGAGGGGATTTGCGGTGTTAAACAGAACGCCCTGAAAAGGGCAGCTTAAAAACAGTCACAAAAAGATAAAAAACACATAGTTGCATAACTATAAACACAATTTCCCATTGGTTCAGCCATAAAAAGCGTATGCGAAAGAAGCCTGACCGGTTAGCGCTCTGATTGGGTTTGTCGCATCGAAAAATGATTGTACACATGAAAAGGATAGTTTTTTTGATGATTTTGATGGTATGCTCTTCGTTGCTCATGTTTGCGCAGGAGACAACAGAGCAAAAATCAACCATTGTCAATCGTTCCACCATTCCGCAAACCGTGGATGGTGAGCAATATTATTTTCATGCTGTTTTGCGTGGTCAAACCCTTTACTCCATAGCCAGGGCATATGGTGTGGATGAGGAAGTGATCATAGATGCCAATCCGGACATCCGTGATGGTTTGCGCTATGATCAGATCATTCGGATTCCTGTTACTGAAGAGACATATGTGGCTCCGGAAAAAGTAAGGGAGCTTCCGGAAGAAGCAGCACCCGCTCTTGATAGTGATTACGTGGAGCATGAAGTAAAAAGGCATGAAACGCTTTTCGGGCTTTCACGTAAATATGGTGTTTCACAGGAAACCATTCTCTTTTATAATCCCCAGGCCAGGGATGTGCTGCGGGTTGGCCAGATCCTGCGTATTCCGCTTCCTGAAGATGAAGCCTTACCCCGCGGATACCAACTCTATACCGTAGCACCCGGAGAAACCAGGTTCGGCATATCCAGACGTTTTGGGATCACAGAAGATGAACTCCTGCGTCTCAATCCGGAAATTGAAGACGGTCTGCGGGCGGGCCAGGAACTGATCGTTCCTGCAGAGGAAGTTGCACATGAAGACCCGGAGCCGGCCCCACCCGGCGGCTATATTTTTCTGCCCCCCGAACCACCTGTTACCCGTGCTCCCGATATTGACCCCTATTGCCTGAACCCTGTGACCAAAGAAACATACCGGGTCGCTCTTCTCATACCATTGTACCTGGAGGAAGTTGACTTTCCGGAGGACATCATGCAAAATATGATTAATGAACCGGTTGTCCCACAATTTGATACAACCGGTGCTCTCGTAAGGCCTGTCAGTCAAAGGCCTGCGTTTCCCCAGCTACCCCCAGGCCATAAAGCCTTCAGCTTTTTATCATACTATCATGGGGTGCTTATAGCTCTTGATTCCATCAGGCAGCAGGGCGGCAATTTTACATTGCACGTATTTGATGTTTGTCAGGATATCAACAAGGCAAGACGTGTTACCGGTGAGGCAGGCTTTTCCGAAATGGACCTTATCATCGGGCCTTTTCACAGGCAGTCATTGAACCATGTGGCCGCTTTTGCCAGACAGCAGGGGATACCGGTTGTCTCGCCCTTACTCTCGGAAAGAGACCAGTTAAGAGGGTTTGACAACCTTTTCAAGGCCACGCCCTCATTAGAGGAGATGCTGCAGCAGGTGTCAGGTCACGTGGCTCAACGTTATCCCGGGCAAAATATACTGTTGGTTCATAACGGTCAGCCGGGAGCGGCACCCATCATCAGGGAATTTAAGGATAGTTTACTTACCCGTGTGGCAAGAGTAAACCACCATTATGACAGTTTGCATCTGTCGAGGGTCAACGGATACTATTTTGACGGAACCCTGGTAGGCAACCGGCGAACCAATGTTTTGGTAATGCCCGGAGGTTCAACACAACAACACATTGCGGGACAAGCAACCGGTGCGAGGGTACTCCCCCGGCCCAACAATGTACGGGAGGTAATATACCGTAACGTGGGTATGCAGGGACTGATTCCGATGTTGAGACGAGATAAAAACAATGTCCTGATCACACTGATAGGCGGTGAACCATTTTTGTCAGACTATCTGCGTCAACTCCATGAGCTTCGGCATGATTACCATATCACGATTTTTGGTATACCTCAGTGGCAGGATTATGCCAGCATTGAAATCAATTATCTCCAGAATCTCAGGGTGCATTATTTTACGCCTGATTTTTATGATTACACCGATCCGCATATCAGGGATTTTGTGCTTAGGTATCGTGAGCTTTTCCGGACAGAACCAGACCATGATGCCATCAAGGGAGCCAGAACAGCCTATTTCTTTCTGCAGGCACTTCACGAATTCGGCACCGGATTCCAACAGTGTATGCCACTGCTGAACCGGCAGGGGCACCATAGTCCTTTTGATTTTGGCAGGCCTTTTGGTCAGGCAGGCGGATGGGAAAACAGGCATACCTTCATTTACCGCATCCAGAATTATCAAACCGTTGATGTAAATAAACCTGTGGAGATCACCACAGCAACTCCGTAAGCTTTTTATCGCAGATCAACCACCTCGATACCCGGATAATCTTCCGGGTGAAATGCAAATTTGGACATAGGGATTTCTTTGCCGGGCTTATATTCCAGCACTACATAACGGAAAATACCACCTTGCCTGTCATGGGCTTCTGAAAAGTATATCTGGTAATTATGCTCACCAAGGGCAATTCTGTATTTGAAAAAAACTTCAGGTTCAACCGGAACAAGGTCAATAATATGCACTTGTGTGCCTTCGATCCAATCGTTTCGGATCCATCTTGAACGGTAATCGATGGCAAAATTTTCCAGCAGTGAGGTTGGGGTTACGGCGCCCTCGGTATCTTCAGCCAGACTGATGTGTACCTCATTGATGCCTTCCATGAAAACCCACACATTATTACCATCAGAGATAAAATGATTACCGCCCGTTTCCATATAATACTTGTCACCGATAGTATAAAGAGTCCCTTCCATTTCTTCAGTAATTTGTGCATCCGGATCCAGAACCTGGTAATGAAACCTGATAAACAGGCTTTCATGGTTCTTCAGGATTTCACTTGCATTGGAAAGAATCTGTTCGGCTTTGTCTTCATATATCCTTGGTGGATCCTGTTTAGCATTCGCAGCAAAACTCAGTGTAAAAAGCAGAAGGGTGAGTTTAAGAAAATATGTCATGATAAGCATTTTGTATTGGGAAAGTTTCGCCCCTGTTTACTCCTGTTGTCTCAAAATTTGTTCCAAAGTGATTTCGTCCTTAATTTTCACTTCACGGGCTTTGCTTCCTTCGAAAGGTCCCACAATACCTGCTGCTTCCAGTTGATCAATGATTCTGCCCGCACGGTTGTACCCAAGTTTTAGTTTTCGCTGGATCAGCGATGTTGAACCTTGTTGGGTGGCAACAATAATTCTGGCTGCATCGTCAAAGAGTTCATCTCTTTCGGAAGGATCCATGTTATCGGGGATAGACGAATCGTCGTCAAAATATTCGGGCAGATAGAATGCATCGGGATATGCTCTTTGGGAGCCGATAAATTCAGTGATACGTTCAATCTCGTGTGTGTCGATAAAGGCACATTGCAGTCTGATAAGGTCGCTTCCTGTTGATAGCAGCATGTCGCCCCGGCCTACCAGTTGGTCTGCACCGCCGCTGTCCAGGATTGTCCGTGAATCAACCTTGGCGGTTACCCTGAAGGCAATACGTGCGGGAAAATTGGCTTTTATTGTCCCGGTAATGATGTTTACCGACGGGCGCTGTGTGGCAATCACAAGGTGTAATCCAACGGCTCTGGCCAGCTGGGCAAGGCGTGCAATGGGTAACTCAATCTCCTTGCCGGCTGTCATGATCAGGTCTGCAAACTCATCAATGAAAAGTATGATATACGGAAGGAAGCGGTGACCTTCGTTTGGATTCAGCTTCCTGGCAATGAATTTTGCGTTGTACTCCTTGATGTTGCGCGCCTGGGCATCTTTGAGCAGGTCATAACGGTTGTCCATTTCCACACACAATGAATTGATCGTCCGCACGACCTGCCTTGTCTCCGTTACGATAGCTTCTTCAGCATCAGGCAGTTTGGCCAGATAATGACGTTCAATCTTAGAAAAAAGATTGAGTTCTACTTTCTTTGGGTCAACCAGTACAAATTTTACGTAAGCAGGGTGCTTTTTATAAAGAATAGAGGTAAGGATTGCGTTGAGTCCTACTGATTTTCCCTGCCCGGTGGCACCGGCCATAAGCAGGTGGGGCATTTTTGTGAGGTCAGCAATGAATGTCTCGTTGGCAATGGTTTTCCCCAATCCGATGGGCAGGTCAAAGCCGGAATTGCGAAAGCGATCGCTGCCCAGAATGGATTTCATGGACACGATCTCCGGGTTGCTGTTGGGAACTTCGATACCGATGGTGCCGCGTCCGGGAATAGGTGCAATAATACGGATTCCCAATGCCGACAAACTCAGCGCAATGTCGTTTTCCAGGTTCTTGATCTTTGAAATGCGAATCCCGGGTGCGGGTACAATCTCATAGAGCGTAACGGTTGGTCCAACCGTGGCCTTTATCCGGTCTATCTCAATGGCATAGTTCCGCAATGTTTCGATGATCCTGTTTTTGTTGTCCTCAAGCTCCTGTTTGTTGATCTGTATACCCCCACTGCCCCGGTCGTCGAGCAGACTCAGATCCGGTAAGCGATAACGGGGCAAATCAAGTGTAGGATCATATTCGCCAAGCTGGCTGATGTCCTTGTCGCCATTGCTTCCTGATTGGAAAGGCTCCCTGATTTCCTGGTAATCACTGCCGGTAATTTTGCCGTTGGCAATTTCAATTTCAAACTCGGGGTCTTCTGTTTCTATTGGGGCTCCGGGATCATTGTTTTCTGAATCTTGTTCTCCATGCAACGATCCTTCTCCCTGGTTTGGAATGAACGGTTTGTCGTTTGGTTGATTATCCGGTTGTTTTTCTGCATAACTTTCTTCTTCCGAAAAATCGCTGTTTTCATCCCCTTCTTCTGTGCTTGCCACCATCTCATTGCTTTCGGTCCGATCTTTGTCTTCGGCATTTGAATCCCGCGCAAACAGGTCTTTGATACGCAGAGGGAGTATCTGATTTAATGCACGGAGATTTGGATCAAAAGCAATGATCACAAAGGTGCCCATAGTGAACAGCAAAATAATGGCAGTTCCCACCTTCCCTGACAATCCGTTGAGGAACTGGGCCGCTTCATAACCAAATATTCCGCCAAGTATCAGTAAGTCACCTGCTGAAATAACATAGCCGAAGAACACAGACGTCCAGATCAATAAAAACAACGAGCAGGCAATTGTTTTGCCCAGGTTCAGCAGGCGAATGTTTGTCAGCAATCTAAAACCCCATACAAAAAGGATCAATAAAAACAAGAAAGAAGAAATGCCAAACCATTGCTTAATGAACAGGTGGGCCATAATGGCACCCATCCTTCCCATCATGTTATCTGCCTGCACAGATGCATCGGTGAGTAATTCCCAGTTGAAACTCCTTCCGTCAAGAATGGCATCATCGGCTTTCCAGCTGAAGAGATATGAGCTGAATGCCAGCACCAGGAAAATACTCAAAAGCAGGAAAAACAGCCCGAAAGCTTTTTTCAGACGGCGGCTTTTGAAAAAATCCCTGAAGGCTGTCCACGTAATATCCTTTCCTTCAATATCGCTGGTTTGTTTTTTATTCCGCGATTTGAATGTGTTCTTTCTATTGTTGTTTGTATTACCGGACATGCGGTGGTATTTAGTTAAAATAAGATCAAAGGTAAGAAAAATGAAGCCTTAAAAGCCGAGGGTTTTTAACATAGATTTATAGCTTTGTTCTTTTGCAAACAGCTTTGTATTGTATTCTCCTTCCTCGTCCCTGTCGATGATAACCAATTTTGGGGCTGGTATCAGGCAATGCTGCAAACCACCGAAACCGCCGAGCGTTTCCTGGTATGCTCCGGTGTGGAACATGCCGATATACTGCGTTGCTCCTTCATTAATTTTTGGAAGGAAAACGGCATTGGCATGCGACTCTGCATTGTAATAATCCTGGCTGTCGCAGGTAAGTCCTCCCAGGTTCACCCGCTCGTATTCTGCATCCCAGTTGTTCAGCGCAAGGAGGATAAAGCGTTGCTTGCTGGCCCATATGTCAGGCAGGGTGGTCATAAAACTGCTGTCAATCATGTTCCATCTCTCCCTGTCATTCTGCTGTTTCTGGTCCAGGATGGAATACAGTACGGCACCGCTCTCACCAACAGTAAACGCACCAAACTCCGTAAAAATATCGGGTTCGGGAACACCATGCTGATTGCAGATCATTTTGATTTGTGCAATGATCTCTTCAGTCATGTATTCATAATCATATTCGAATGCCAGCGAGTTTTTAACCGGAAATCCCCCTCCGATATTTAAACTGTCCAGCTCAGGACAAATTTTCTTCAGCTCGCAATACACATTCACACATTTGGATAACTCATTCCAGTAATATGCATTGTCTTTAATACCTGTATTGATAAAGAAATGAAGCATTTTCAGTTCAAAACGGGGGTCATTTTTGATATGTGATTCATAATACGGCACGATATCATTATACCTGATCCCCAGTCTGGATGTATAAAATTCAAACATGGGTTCCTCTTCAGCGGCAATCCGTATGCCGAGCTTGCATTTCCTGTCTTTGCGGATCAGTTGATGATAGGTATGGATTTCATTCTTGTTATCTATGACCGGGATGGTGTTTTCAAAGCCATTGTTTATCAAGTCACTGATCTTTTCTGTGTAAAGGGGCCTTTTGAATCCGTTACAAACTATATATCTGGATTTGTCGATCATTTTGAGATTAAGCAGTTCTTCAACAATAAAAATGTCAAAAGCGGATGACGTTTCAATATGAATGTCATTTTTTAAAGCTTCTTCCAAAACAAAAATAAAATGAGAACTTTTGGTACAATAACAATAGTGATATTCGCCACTATAGTCAACCCTGGCCATGGCAACATTGAACATCCTTTTTGCTTTTTGAATTTGCTGACTGATTTTGGGCAAGTAACTTATTTTCAAGGGTGTACCGTATTGTTTCACGAGGTCCATCATACAGATGTCATGAAAATATAATTCATTATCAATCACTTTGAATTCTTCTTGGGGGAAGTCAAAGGTTTGTTCGATGAGATCAATGTATTTGTTTTTCATTTATTTGCCTTTTTTTGGCTGCAGGATGAATGATTGTTTGATGATGCCGTGTGTTTAAGTGAATGATATCTCTTTTTGACAACGGAAAAAATAACCAAATGGTCTAAAGTAAGTGAAATGGATGGTCATTTTTTGAACAATCCGCATCACTTACTTTATAATACAATGGAAAAGCAAATATAAAATAAATGTTTTTACGGACTCAGATTTTTATGCTATAGTTGCTTGTTTATGCAGCAATGATCAAAGATTTCTTTTGAAGTTTTTTGTCCGGCTGTTTTGGATTTTATTTTTTATCCATAATCCCAGGGAAACAATGAGGGCAAAAAGCCATCCTGCCAATGTGATTACATCGGCTGTCCGGGCGGATATATTGATTCCCAGGATGCGATCAAGTATATACTGTACGTAGGATACAGGCAGGCCGGTTTTTCCCAGCTCTTTGAGAACCATCCAGTGCCAGTCGGTGAGCGGGCAGTAGCCTATTCCGTAAAAAATTCCCAAAAGAAACCAGGATGCACCGGTTAACAATACCACGATTAGATGGGCAGCCCGGAGTTTTGGGATGAGCCACCCGCTTAAAATAAAGATAATGAGCAAGGAGTGGAGAACCACGAAGAATATATCCAGAAAATACAGCATATAAGTCGTTAAACCTATTGACAGAATTCATTTATCGGATTACCCTGAGGCTTTTATCAAAGCGGATGTTAGCCGGGAATCCCCTTTCGGGGGAAAGGGAAAGCCAGACAAACATTGCCCTTCCCACAATATGATCTTCCGGGACGAAGCCCCAGAATCTTGAATCGGCCGAATTGTGCCGGTTGTCCCCTACCATCCAGTAGTAATCCATTTCAAACGTATATGTTGAACGCTCTTCTCCATTGATCAATATCCTGTCTCCATCAATGATTAAATCATTTCCTTCATAGACATTGATGATCCGTTCATAGAGTGCAATGTTTTCTTTGTTAATTTCCACTGTTGCACCTTTTTTGGGGATATAAAGGGGCCCGAAATTGTCTTCGTTCCAGGCGAAAGCGGGATCATGCGGAAAAATGTGGCGTTCACCTCTCCCTATTTCGCGCACAATTCTTTCCAGGCTGGTTACGTAATCCAGTTTGCCGATTTCAGCAGCAGCATCGGGCGTCAGGGTAAGGGTATAATGATTCGGCCCCATTTGTCTCCATTCGGTGATGTTGTATCTGTTTAGCATACGTTGCGAGACCGGTCTTCCGTCGGTTTGCAACCGGTAATTGTGCTGTACATTTTCCGGATCGGGGAGGGGGCCTCCATTGATAAATATGGCACCGTTGCGCATTTCGAAAGTATCGCCCGGTATGGCGACGCAGCGCTTGATGTAGTTTTCTCGCTTGTCAACCGGTCTGCTGATCACATCATAATGTTGCCAAACGGTTTCTCTTCCCAACTCCTGAACCAGCCTGTAATAACTAATGTGCTGGTCCTGCAGGGCAACCGTATCCCCCTCCGGATAATGAAATACCACAACATGGTTGTTGTCGATGCTTCGCAAGCCGGGAAACCTGTAGTGAGGCAGGCTGATCCATTCGAGATAGGCACGGGTATGCTCCGTAAGTGGCAGGGTATGATGGGCAAATGGAAAGGCAATGGGGGTTCTTGGAACTTTAGGACCGTAACTGATCTTGCTGACAAAAAGGTAATCACCCACCAGCAATGATTTTTCCATTGAGGAGGTAGGTATTGTGTAGGCTTCCAGCATGAATGTCCTGATGAATGTGGCGGCGATAATAGCAAAAATGATGGCGTCGGCCCATTCGCGGAGCCCGGATTTTTTGATTACCGGCAGCTTGGATGGATGCGTGTAGTTCTCTCTCTTTGAAAAACCAAGCAGAGGGAGAAATACGAACGGAAAAAGTACGCCCAGTGCTTGTTCTCCAAGGCCATCCCGCCGGAAACACTTCAACGTTTCCACCACCATGAGCAATACGGTAAATACATTAATAAAAGGTATCAGGATAAACAGGAACCACCATAATGGTTTATTGATGACCTTTAACCAGATATAAAAATTATACAGTGGGATCAATGCTTCCCATCCCCGGTATCCGGCCTTCATAAAGATTTTGTATAATCCGGCAATGGAAGCTAGGAAAAAAAGGATGGTAAGGATCATATACATACTCATTTTCTTGCTTTTTTATATGTTTAACATATCTTTCATGGTGAAAACCCCCTGTTTGTTGTACACCCATTCGGCAGCGAGCATGGCGCCTTCGGCAAACCCTGACCTGTCGTGTGAGCTGTGTTTGATTTCAATGGTATCGATCTTCGACTCGTACAAGACCACGTGGGTTCCTGTTACATCATCCAGGCGATATGACTTAACGGGTAAAAGGTCTTCTTGCCCGGTATAATCGTCGGCGTTGATCCATTTGGTCAGGTTATCTCTTCCTGCAATAATATCGTTTGCCAGGGCGATGGCTGTGCCGCTGGGGGCATCCAGTTTTTGGGAGTGGTGGCTTTCGACGATCCGTGGGCTATATCCTTTCATTTCTGCCAGCATGGTACCAAGCTGCCGGTTCAGTTCGAAGAAGATGTTTACACCGATACTGAAATTTGCGGCGTGGAAAAGGCAGCGACTATTTTCCTCACAGCTTTTGACGATGGCCGGCAGATCGTTGTACCATCCCGTGGTGCCTGTAATGACCGGGATA
>SKTQ01000167.1 GCA_007122505.1 Bacteroidales bacterium
AAGGCTTCATCAATCAGAAACGGAAGCCACATCCCTTCATCGGCTTTGACTGACCAGTTGGCAATCAAAAGGGCCGCTAAAACTAAAAACAGATTCTTTTTCATTGTCATTTGTATTGTGTTAAAATGGTAATTGTATAAAAGGCTTCAGAAATGGTTATCCACAATTTTAATGCTGATCCCTGATCAAATATACTGATCTCCTTTCTTCAGCTTGATGTCATTGACAAATTTCCGTATTTGCTGCTCCTGTGATCTTTTGCAGATCAGCAAGGCATTGTCGGCTTCCGAAACGATGTATCCATCCAGCCCCTGGATAACAACCAGCTTGTCCTCAGGTATATTGATGATACAGTTTTTGCTGCTGTAGAGCATGGCGTTCTTTCCCACAATGGCATTGTTGCCTTCGTCTTTGGGGCGTGCATCGAACAGGGAGCCCCAGGTGCCGAGGTCAGACCATCCAAGGTCTGAAACGAACACGTACACATTATCCGCTTTTTCCATGATGGCATAGTCGATGGATATGCTTTTACATGCGGTGTATGCCACATCCATGTAGGATTGCTCTTCAGGAGTATTGTATTTCCCCAAAGCTTCGCGGAAAATAAAGCTGATCTCGGGTTGATATTGTTCAAAGGCGGCGATGATGGTTTCGGTTGACCACAGGAAAATGCCGCTATTCCAGAGAAAGTCGCCACTTTCGAGGAAAGATACAGCGAGGTCGGTATCTGGTTTTTCCGTGAAAGTTTTCACTTTTTTCATGCGCTCATCTTCGGGGTATGACGAATCATCCTTAAACTGGATGTAGCCATAACCGGTATCGGGTCTGCTGGGGGTGATGCCCAGGGTAATGAGGCGCGTCTCGGAGCGTAGCGCTTCCAGTGCCGAATGGATGATGCCAACAAATACGTCTTCCTTAAGGATAATATGATCCGAGGGGGCCACAATCATGCGGGCATTGGGGTTCAGCTCATGGATTTTGTAGGCTGAATAGGCAATGCATGGAGCGGTGTTTTTCCTCGCGGGCTCGCAGATCAGTCTGGATTCATGCAGTTCAGGCAACTGGTCCACTACGAGTTGCCTGTATCGTTTATTGGTAACAATGAAAATGTTTTCGGGCAGGCATATCTTTCTGAAACGCTCATAGGTTTGCTGTATCAGTGTACGGCCGGTGCCGAGAATATCGATAAATTGTTTTGGTCTTGATTCACGGCTCATGGGCCAGAACCGCTCACCGACACCACCGGCCATAATTACCACATAATTGTCTTTGTTCATTGTTTTGATGATTCGTTCTGCATTGTTTGTATATGCTCTGGATGGGATATCACTTTGGCAGATTGATGCACGAGATATCTGCGCCTGGTTGCCAGGCACAGGCAACGGTATCTCGTTTTGATTTTTTCTTCTTTCCTGAAAAGACGCCCGCTTTCTGTCTGAAAAATAGTGTTTTCATCTATTTCGTCAAGAAAGTGCCATGTTGCATTTTCTTGCCTGTCAAAATTCCGGAGCACCTTTGCCACTTCCAGACCGGCAACACCCGAAGCCTTAACTTTATAGGAATAATCCATTAACAAATCACTTATGGAAGGGTGAAACAGCTTTTGACCAACTGCTTGTCTGACAAGTGCTCCATAGGTTGTTTTCCATTCTCGGCCGTGAGGCAAGACCTTTCGGCCGTATTGCTCATACACTATCAGGTGTGCCAGTTCATGGAGAAAGACCAGCAAAAATTCATAAACGTTCAGTGTCCCGTTAACTTTTATGCGGTGCGGGTTTTTGCCACTTGCGGGCCGGAAGTCACCAAGACGCGAAGCTCTCCTCCCTGTGATGATCAGCTGAATGCCATGATGCCGGATAAGCCCCGACACATGCTCAACGGCATCCATGGGGATATATGCAGCCAGAATTTCTTCGGGGGTTTTCCCTACTCCATTCATAGGATTAGCTCCGGTGACAATTAGTAACAAAAGATATGTTATCCTTTCGTTTTCTTGTAACTGGCCGTAAAAGTAATAAAATTATGGGTGCTGTCATATCACGGATGCTCATTTGTTTGGGGCAAAAGCCAAATAATCCGTAATTTCGCTGTAGCAAAAAAACAGCATGAAGCTATTTTATCATATTGGCAGATATTTTATCCTGGTCTGGATCATCTTACAAAAACCTGAGCGGGCATCCATATACCGCAGGCAGATTGTTTTGGAGATGGACAACCTGGGCTTGCAAAGCCTGGGCATTGTGGCCATTATTTCTGTTTTCATGGGAGCGGTTGTAACTATCCAGACAGCCTTTAACACTGATCATCCGTTACTTCCCATCTATGCCATTGGGTTTGCTACACGCCAGGCAATCATTCTGGAGTTTTCGCCTACCGTGATCAGTCTTATCTTAGCCGGAAAAGTCGGTTCACGCATCGCATCCGAAATCGGAACCATGCGGGTAACGGAACAGATAGACGCACTGGAGATTATGGGGGTTAATGCAGCCGGATACCTGATCCTCCCAAAGATCATTGCTTCCATGATTATAAACCCCGCCCTGGTGGTTATCAGTATGTTTCTTGGTATTTTTGGCGGCTGGGTAGCCTCGGCCATTACAGGCGTGGTACCGCTATCCAACTATGTATATGGCATTTTGTTTGAATTTTCCCAATACGACATTTATTATGCCCTCATCAAAACAGTGGTATTTGCCTTCATTATTGCCTCTGTGTCGGGATACTTTGGGTTTTACGCAAAGGGAGGAGCTTTGCAGGTTGGCCACGCCAGCACCAAAGCTGTTGTTTTCAGCAGTATTTATGTTATATTGTTCAATCTTGTGTTGACTCAAATTTTGCTGGTATGATCAGGGTGAATCATTTGTGGAAAGAGTTTAACCGGAAGCCTGTCCTGAAGGATATTTCCCTTGCTTTTGAAAAGGGGAAAACCAACCTGGTGATTGGGCAGAGCGGTTCGGGTAAGACCGTGCTGATGAAATGCCTGGTGGGATTAGTTGAGGCAGACCGCGGGAACATCTATTATGATGACAGGGATTTTTCGGCCATGGGTTTCAAAGAAAGACGAGCCATCAGAAAAGAGCTGGGCATGCTGTTCCAGGGTGCTGCCCTTTTTGACTCACTGACCGTAGAAGAAAACATCCTTTTCCCCCTTAATATGTTTACCACCATGACTAAGGGAGAGAAGCAAAAAAGGGTTTCCTTTTGTCTCGACCGTGTTGATTTACACAACGTGCATCATTTGTTGCCGGCAGAGCTGAGCGGTGGAATGAAAAAACGGGTGGCCATTGCGCGGGCCATTGCCATTAAACCAAAATACCTTTTTTGTGATGAACCCAACTCAGGGCTGGATCCTCCCACTGCCATCCTCATCGATAAACTGATCAGCGAAATTACCGCTGAATTCAATATCACAACAGTGGTAAACACCCACGACCTGAACAGTGTTATGGAGATTGGCGATTGTGTTGCATTTATCTATAAAGGGGAGCTTTGGTGGACAGGCACCCGCCATGAAATATTACACAGCAGCAACAAAGAACTGAACCATTTCGTTTATGCTACTGAGCTTATGAGAACACTAAACCCCGGAAAATAATATAGAGCTATGATTTTGATCATCAAGTTGATTAAAGAAGGAGCCATGTTTGCCGTCAACTCGGTGATTGCAAACAAATTGCGTACGGTGTTAACCCTTCTGGGTATCACCATCGGTATTTTTGCCATTATTTCTGTTTTTTCTGTGGTGGATTCCATTGAGAGACAAGTACGAGCAAGCATTGCATCACTTGGCGAGAATGTGGTATACATCCAGAAGTGGCCCTGGGGAGGATTTGACGGGGAGTATCGCTGGTGGGATTACGTCAGCAGACCGGTACCCCAGTTAAGTGAGCTGGATGAGATCATGCGAAGATCTGTCACCGTTGAAGCGGCAGCCTTTCTTGCTTCTACAAGCCGTAGAGTGGAATACCTGAACACCAGTATCAGCAACGCAAGCATCGTGGGGGTATCGGCCGATTATGACCAGGTACGCAATTTCGAAATGGAAGACGGACGGTTTTTTTCCGCCCTGGAATCCGCGGCCGGTCGAAATGTGGCAGTGCTCGGTTATGACCTTGCCGAAAACCTTTTTACAGGCCTTGACCCCATCGGACGCACAGTAAAGGTATTTGGCCATAATGTGGTTGTGGTAGGCGTTTTTGAGAAAGAGGGAATGGGGTTCGGCAACAGTCATGACGACACTATGGTGCTTCCCATAAACTTCCTCAGCCAGTTTATCAATGTAAGCCAGGACAGGTTCAGCCCCTTTATCATGGTCAGGGCTTATCCAGGTATTCCCAATGCTGAAATGATCGATGAAATTACCGGGGTTATGCGTTCGATCAGACGCCTGCCCCCGGTAGCCGACAACAATTTTTCACTCAACGAAACCAGCATATTGTCAGAAGGTTTCGACAACCTTTTTGCCATCATTGGAATGGCCGGCTGGATCATCGGCGGTTTTTCCATTTTGGTTGGGGGTTTTGGTATCGCCAACATCATGTTTGTTTCGGTGCGCGAACGTACCAGCATCATAGGAATCCAGAAAGCCCTGGGTGCAAAAAATTATTTTGTATTGTGGCAGTTTCTTTTCGAAGCCGTGTTGCTGAGCATCATGGGAGGCAGCGTAGGCCTTCTCCTTGTTTATGCAGGAACCGCAGCGGTGACGAGTATTTTTGAAATTGATTTTATGCTCAGCGCATCCAATATTCTGCTGGGCATCAATGTTTCTGCCATCATAGGGCTGGTTTCCGGATTTGTCCCCGCATGGACGGCATCACGCTTAGATCCGGTAGAGGCCATCCGTAGTACCGGATAAAACAGGCATCTGGTTTTTTGAACACCAAAGGGTATGCATGCCGCATGTAAATTTACCACCGGCAAACAATTGCATACCGTTCAAACATGTGGTTGCTTTTGATGTTATACAAATAATTCATCACACAAATTGTCATCAAGAATTAAATCTATACCATTATGGACAAGAAAAAGGTAATGTTAATTATTTTGGATGGATGGGGAAAAGGCGATGAAAGCGAATCGGATATCATCCATCATGCCAATGTGCCATTCACGAAAGGACTATACAACAACACCCCCTATACGTTTCTGCGCACTGCTGGTGAAGATGTGGGACTCCCCGACGGCCAGATGGGAAACTCCGAAGTTGGACACCTGAACATGGGTGCCGGCCGTATCGTTTACCAGGACCTCGTTAAGATCAGCCAGGCAGTGAAAGACAAATCCTTTCGCGAAAACAAAGTTCTGAAAGAGGCTTTCCTGTATGCCAAAGAAAACAATAAAAAAGTACACCTGTTTGGCCTTGTTTCCGATGGTGGTGTGCACTCGGCCATGGACCATCTTTTTGGCCTGTGCGATATGGCTGATGCCATGGATTTTCATGATCTGTTCGTGCACGCTTTCACCGACGGCCGCGACACCGACCCCAAAAGCGGAAAGGGTTATATCCGGCAGCTGGAAGAACACATGGAAAAAACCACCGGTACCATTGCCACCGTTTGCGGACGTTATTACGCAATGGACAGGGATAAACGATGGGAGCGGATAAAAGTCGCCTACGACATGTTGCTCCATGGCAAAGGGGATTCATTTTCGTCGGCAGAAGAAGCGATCCAGGCATCCTATGATGAGGATGTAACCGATGAGTTTATCAAACCGAAAGTGATCACCGAT
>SKTQ01000313.1 GCA_007122505.1 Bacteroidales bacterium
AAGGTATGATAAAACCAATGGTGCATTCATAGGTATGCGGAAGAGGCAAAACAGACAACAAACGATCCGATGATTCCACATGTTGAATACCCAGTGTGTTTATGGCATTTGAAAGTATGTTTTGGTGGCTGAGCATCACACCTTTGGGGCGCCCCGTGGTACCGGAAGTGTACAAAATAGCTGCGAGGTCATCTTCTGATGGGCTGACGGGTTGAGAAAAATCAGCAATTGGCTTTTTCTCTTCAACCTTCAAAACTGTACCGTTCATTTCAAGGGAGCCAAGGCTGATTTCAGTGAAATCATCAGCAAGAATAGCTGACTTCAATGATTCGGGTAAACCAACATGCAGCTTAGATGCCTGTTTTTCAGAAACAATGATGACCTTTGCTTCACTGTGTTGAAGTATTTTTGCAATTTCGCCTTCTGTAAAATCAATCAGAATGGGTACAACAACCGCACCCATTGAAGTCACAGCCAGATACGATACTCCCCAGTTTGGCATATTCTGAGAAAGCAACGCCACACGATCACCCTTTTGCACACCAAGTGCAGTAAGTTTTTTGATCAAAGAGTCAATCAGGTGACCAACATCATCGTATGACAAAGGTTCCTGATCTACATATCCCAGGGCCGGTCTGGCCGCAAAGTTCCTGGTACTCTTATCCAGGAGAGATTTAAAGGTGAGCTCTGTTAAAATGGCCATAAACATAGGTTTAAAACGCAAAGGTACACATTAATAACATACAGACAACATAAATTATCACAAATATGTTCATTTAAGAAAATGACCGGGAAATGACATGGGTTATCTATCCTCCATGATTCAAAAAAAAAAGACGCATGGTCATGACCATACGTCTTTGCATTTTATGAATGAGGCAGGTTAGGTGCAGTTCCTACAGAAGTGAATAGGTCACCGCTACGCCGACGGTTACTACCGAAGCCATCACCATCAGCTTGATCAGGATATTCAGGCTGGGACCCGAAGTATCTTTAAAGGGATCACCCACGGTATCACCTGTTACGGCAGCTTTATGACTTTCAGAGCCTTTCCCTCCATAGTGGCCTTCTTCGATATATTTTTTTGCATTGTCCCATGCCCCTCCTGCATTGGCCATAAAAATTGCCAGGGCAAAACCGCTGGATATTGTTCCGAGAAGCAGTCCGGAGACACCGGGTACGCCAAAAATCAGGCCCACAATCACTGGTATTAACAAGGCAATGAGTGAGGGAATAAGCATTTCTTTCTGTGCACCCTTGGTTGATATCTGGACACAACGTGCATAATCCGGTTCTGTTTTGCCTTCCATAATGCCAGGCATGGTGGCAAACTGGCGGCGAACTTCATCCACCATTTTTTGTGCGGCGCGGCCAACGGCATTCATGGTCATACCGCTGAATAAGAAGACGGCCATTACACCCAGCAAAATACCTACAATCACTTTTGGATTCATCAGGTGCACTTCATAATGGTGCACAAAATCAAGGAAGGAAGCATCAATGGCCGGAATACCGTTGATCAGCTCGGCGGGGCGGTCCAGAAATTTCACAAACATCATTCTTACCTCTTCAAAATAAGAAGCCAAAAGTGCCAGGGCGGTAAGTGCAGCTGAACCGATAGCAAAGCCCTTACCTGTTGCCGCAGTGGTATTGCCGAGGGCGTCCAGCGCGTCAGTGCGCTGACGCACTTCCGCACCCAAACCACACATTTGCGCATTGCCACCCGCATTATCGGCAATGGGCCCATAGGCGTCGGTGGCCAGGGTAATACCCAGGGTGGAAAGCAAGCCTACAGCGGCAATCCCTATTCCGTAAAGTCCATAATTCAGACTGGCCACACTGTAAGAAAAGCCTGTGGCAAAGGCGAAAGCCAACGTAATGGCAACTACGATAATAAACAATGGAACAGCAGCAGATATAAGACCTGTGCCTACACCGCTGATAATGAGGGTGGCCGTTCCTGTTTGACTGGATTGGGCAATACGGCGGGTAGGTTTATAGGCCGATGCAGTGAAATACTCTGTTGACTGTCCGATGGCAATTCCGGCCAGCAATCCGGTAACGATGGAGCCCCACAATCCCAAATAGTTGGGCAAATTCATATAATAGAGCACCAGGAAAGAAGCGATCACTATCAAAACGGCACTCATATTGACACCAAAACCAAGTGATTTCAGAAGCTGTTTCTGGGTGGCGCCCTCTTTGGTGCGGACCAGGAAAACGCCAATAATGGAGAGCAATGTACCGATGGCAGCGATCAGCATGGGCGCAATCACGGCACTGAGTTGCACATCAGGCCCATATCCGATAAAGGCAGCTGCACCAAGCAGCGCAGTCGCAAGTATGGATGCAGCAAATGACTCAAAAAGGTCGGCTCCCATCCCGGCCACATCTCCTACATTGTCGCCGACGTTATCAGCGATAGTGGCCGGATTACGGGGATCGTCCTCCGGGATACCGGCCTCTACCTTACCCACAAGATCAGCACCCACATCGGCAGCTTTGGTATAAATACCTCCTCCCACACGGGCAAATAAAGCCTGGGTAGATGCACCCATGCCAAAGGTGAGCATGATGGCGGTGATGGTCATCAGCTTATAGCCGGCTTCCATCTCAGGAATAAAAATATTCAGCACGATAAACCATGCCGAAATGTCAAGCAATACAAGGCCTACAACCACAAGGCCCATCACGGCACCACTGCGGAAAGCCAGCCTTAGGCCGCCATCAAGCGATGTGCGGCAGGCGTTGGCAACCCTGCCGGAAGCATAAGTGGCGGCCTTCATACCAAAGAAACCGGCCAAACCGGAAAAGAAACCTCCCGTTATGAAGGCGAAAGGCACCCAGGTGTTCTGAACACCTAAACCGTAGGCCAGAAAAGAAAAAATCACCGTGATGACCAAAAACACGATGATTACTACTTTGTACTGCTGGCGAAGGTAGGCAGAGGCACCTCTTCGAACATGATCGGCAATCTTTTTCATCATGTCGGTGCCTTCATCCATTCGCATCATTTGCCGGAAAAAATACCAGGCAAAACCAAGCGCTAAAATGGAGCTAATCGGAACTAAGAAAAAAATAGCAGGCATTTTTCTGTTGTTTATAGAATGAGTAAATGAGTGATGATGGTGAATGGAGGCAAAAATAAATATTTAAAGCTATCCGATAACATGAATCAGGCTTTTTTCTTAAAAAAATTTAAAATCAACAATCACCTCCCCACATAAAAAGATGGAGAAGAAAAGGTCTGTTTGATAAAAAACCGTATTTTTGTGTTTCGGACGCGGGAAGATTTTGCGACATCTTCTGAAGGAGAAATGCATATGAAGAAAATCAAACTGGAAATTCTGGGAATCTCATACAGTCAATCACAATCAGGTGCCTACGCACTTATTTTTGGTGAAGAGGGAAAAAAGCGGAGATTGCCGATTATCATCGGCAGCTTTGAAGCACAGGCCATTGCCATTGAGCTGGAAAAAATGAAGCCGAGCAGACCGTTGACCCATGACTTGTTTAAAAATTTTGCCACCACCTTTAATATCTCCATCACAGAAGTGATCATATACAAATTCAGTGAGGGGATTTTCTTCGCTAAACTCATTTGCTTCGATGGCATCAAGGAAGTAGAAATCGACTCCCGAACCTCAGATGCCGTCGCTATCGCAGTGAGATTCAAATGTCCTATCTACACCTATGAAAGCATACTGAAAGCTGCAGGCATCGTGATGCAGGAAGGTGATGAAGCCCTGGAAACTGAATCCGCGCAAAAAAAACCGGAAGAAGAACAGGGCCAGGAAAGTGCCGATCAATACAGCCACATGACCCTGAAAGAACTGGAGAAGAAACTAATGGAAGCGATCGATGCCGAGGCTTATGAAAAAGCATCCATTATTCGTGATGAGATCAATAAACGAAAAGCCAAAAAGTGATGAAAACGAATGCGATGCTTATCAGCATGCTGGTTTTGTTGCTGCTGCCGATAATGGCAGCCGGATTTGACAACCACGACAATGCATTAAATGACACCCTCCCCTTATGGGAAACAGACACCGGTCCAGTATTGGTTGATGACACCGAAGAAGTGGCAGAAAGAACAAACGACCACACCGCTGTTGAAATCCCGGAATACACTTTCAATATTACGTCAATTTTCAGAGGATTGCTGGGGATGTTTGTTCTCATAGGCATTGCCTGGTTATTCAGTGTAAACAGGAGGGCCATTTCGTGGCGCGTGGTGGGCATTGGTTTATCCGTGCAAATATTGCTGGCAATCGGTGTGTTACAAGTACCCCCCGTTCAATACTTTTTTGAAATGGTCGGCTCCGTTTTCGTTGTTATACTCGACTTTACCAAAGCCGGATCAGAGTTTTTGTTCGGTGATTTTCTCGACACAGAAACCTATGGTTTTATCTTTGCCTTCCAGGTACTTCCCACCATCATCTTTTTTTCCGCACTGACAAGCCTGCTGTTTTACCTCGGTGCAATTCAGAAGATCGTTTACGGCCTGGCATGGCTTATGACAAAGTCGATGAGATTGTCAGGTGCTGAAAGCCTCTCCGTGGCGGGCAATATCTTTTTGGGACAAACCGAGTCGCCTTTGATGATCAAAGCTTACCTGCCCGACATGACAAAGTCGGAAATATTGCTGGTAATGACCGGCGGGATGGCCACCATGGCAGGGGGCGTGCTGGCCGCATATATTAGTTTCCTCGGGGGTGATGATCCCGTTCAACGCCTTATTTTTGCCCAGCATCTGCTGGCGGCATCCATCATGGCAGCACCCGGAGCGGTTGTGATCACCAAAATCCTCTATCCCCAAACAGAGGAGATCGACAAAACCATGGAAATCTCCAAAGACCGAATCGGTGATAACATTCTGGACTCCATCACCAACGGCACCGGAGAGGGGCTCAGGCTGGCAGCCAATGTAGCAGCCATGCTGCTGGTGTTTATTGCCTTTATCGCCATGTTCAACTTCATCGTAGGAGGTGTCGGTGATATGTTCAACCTCAACCCCCTCATCGCCGAAGCTACCGATGGTCGCTACGACAGGCTTTCGCTTCAGTTTATTCTTGGATATACCTTCGCACCCATCATGTGGCTCATCGGTGTCAGCTTGCCCGACATCACACTGGTGGGGCGACTTCTCGGGGAAAAAGTTATCATGACAGAATTTATCGGCTACATCAGCCTTGCTGAGCTGAAAGATGCCGATGCTTTTGCAGATCCCAAATCGATCATCATGGCTACATACCTGCTCTGCGGATTTGCCAATTTCGCCAGTATTGGGATTCAGATCGGCGGTATCGGCTCACTGGCTCCCACAAGAAGGGTGCTCCTCTCCAAATTTGGAATGAGAGCCCTGCTGGGAGGCACAATGGCCGGGCTGATGAGCGCAACCATCGTGGGGATGATCCTGGGATAAACCATTTACCGAATACAACAGCATGGAACCATATTTAAACCTTCTGGATCGCATTCTTCGCGAAGGCGTAAAAAAAAATGACCGCACGGGAACAGGCACGCTGAGTATTTTCGGACATCAGATGCGCTTCAACCTCAGCAAGGGGTTTCCGCTGATGACCACCAAAAAACTGCATGTCCGGTCTATCATCCATGAACTGCTTTGGTTCCTGAAAGGCGACACAAACATCAAATACCTGAACGAAAATGGTGTTTCCATTTGGGATGAATGGGCAGATGAGCATGGCAACCTGGGCC
>SKTQ01000091.1 GCA_007122505.1 Bacteroidales bacterium
CATCCTGGCCAACAACACGTTTATGCAATTCATCTTCAAGCTGCAGCAACTTATCCCGCTCGCTTTGTAACATACGGCTTACCGGAACACCAGTCCAGCGTGAAACCACATCGGCAATATCCTCTGCGCTAACCTCTTCCTTGATCAGTGCCGATTCAGCCTGCATCTCAATGAGCTTGTTATTGAGCTCTTCCAGCTTTTTTTCAGATTCCTTGATACGTCCGTACCTCAGCTCAGCCACCTTCCCAAAATCACCGCTTCGCTCAGCCTGCTCGGCTTCAAAACGGTACTGCTCAATGGCGGCCTTCTGTTTTTGGATGTCATCAACCACGGCTTTTTCACTCTGCCACTTGGCCTTTAGTTTGTTTCGCTCTTCCTGCATATTGGCCAGCTCTCTGTTCAAATGTCCAAGCTTTGCCTCATCTTTTTCGCGCTTGATGGCCTCACGTTCTATCTCTAACTGTCTGATCCTTCTTTCAACTTCATCCAGCTCTTCCGGAACCGAGTTCATCTCCAAACGAAGTTTTGAAGCAGCCTCATCAATGAGGTCAATGGCTTTGTCAGGCAAAAACCGGTCGGATATATAACGATGGGAGAGGTCCACTGCTGCGATGATTGCCTCATCCTTGATCCTGACCTGGTGATGGGTTTCATAACGTTCTTTAAGGCCCCGCAGGATACTTACCGCATCTGCCTTTGTTGGCTCATCAACCATTACAATCTGAAAACGGCGCTCCAGGGCCTTATCTTTTTCAAAATAGCGCTGATATTCCTTCAGGGTTGTTGCCCCCACAGCACGCAATTCACCTCTTGCGAGCGCAGGCTTTAGTATGTTTGCCGCATCCATGGCTCCTTCTCCGGCGGCACCCGCACCCACCAGCGTATGTATCTCATCAATAAACAACACATACTCCCCGTCCGAGGCTACCACCTCTTTCACCACCGCCTTTATACGCTCTTCAAATTCACCTTTGTATTTGGCACCGGCAATGAGTGCACCCATATCTAAGGAAAAGATTTTTTTAGATTTGAGATTTTCCGGGACATCGCCATTGATGATCCGATGTGCAAGGCCCTCGGCAATGGCCGTTTTACCCACCCCGGGTTCTCCAATGAGAATCGGATTGTTTTTTGTCCTCCTGGAAAGGATCTGCAATATGCGGCGAATCTCTTCGTCTCTGCCAATAACCGGGTCAAGCTTGCCCGACAAGGCCATGTCGTTCAAGTTGTTAGCGTACTTGTTCAGTGCATTAAACTTCTCCTCGGCCGTCTGGCTGTCAACTTTTGAACCCTGCCGCAAATCCTTAATGGCACTTTTCAAACCAGAAAGTGTCAGGCCGCTGTCTTTGAGTAACTGTGCCACCTGGTCCGATCCCGCCATGATACCCATCACCAAATGCTCTATGGAAATGAACTCATCACCGAAATCTTTCAGTTTTGCCATGGCCGCCTGTAAGGCCTTCTTACCTGAATCAGCGAGGTAGGGCTCACCCCCGGCAACCTTCGGGTAACCTCCGATGATCCGGTCCAGGGCCTGTTGCAGTACCTGTATGGAAATATTGTTCTTTTTGAGCAGAAAGGGTACAACATTGTCATCCACCAGAAAAATGCCTTTCAGGATGTGGCCAGTTTCTATAGCCTGATGCTGAAAACCCATAGCCACCTCCTGCGCTTTCTGAATGGCTTCCTGTGATTTTATGGTTAAACGATCAAAATGCATAATCTGTCTTGTATTTATTTGGTTATCAATGTGATGTTATTGACATAAACGCCTCATCAAATGCCAAACCAATTATTCACTCCATGCTTTTTTCGGACAAAATGGCATATGAATTTTTAATGAATGACAGGTTTACACAGGTAACTGTGCACGTTTGTTTGTATTTATTTTGTAATATTGCCCACTGATTTTATGATCCCATTGGGTGCGCTATCCATGCGTGAATATCCATGCATGCGCATCTTCTTACGAATTTATCCATGGACAAAAAAACATCCTCATGAGAAAGATACAACTTCACTGGCAGATTTTGATAGCTTTGGTTCTAAGTGTAATATTCGGTTATTTCTTTACAGAACAGGTTTCCTATGTAACCTGGCTCGGTGATGTGTTTTTACGGGCATTGCAAATGATCATTGCGCCGCTGATCTTTTCGTCCATTGTAGCCGGTGTTCTTGGATTGGGAAGCGCACAAAGCCTGGGCAGGATGAGCGGTAAGACTTTTGGCTACTATGCAGGCACAAGCCTCGTTGCCTCAGTGATCGGGTTAATTATGGTAAATCTTTTCAGGCCGGGTGTTGGAGCTGACCTGGGCTTAACGGAAGAAGGGGTGGTTCTGGATGCGAGTTTAACCGGTTTTGCTGAGACGCTGATGAACATCATCCCCACAAATATTTTCCGGGCGCTCGCCGAAACAGATATGTTGTCCATCATATTTTTTGCCATACTGTTTGGATTCTTTGCCACACAGATTTCCCAAAAATACAGGCAACCACTGGAAAAAGGGTTCAATGCGGTATTTGAGGTGATGATGCGCATCACCATGTTTGTTGTACGCTTTGCACCACTGGGTGTCTTTGGCATTGTCAGCGGCATTGTTGCCGAACATGCACACGACCTGCTGAACATTTTCAGCCGCATGGGTATGTACATGATCACGGTTATAGTGGCCCTCATTATTCATTCCATGATCTTTTTACCACTCCTGGTGAGATTTATTGGGAAGTCGAATCCACGCAAGCACTTCAAAGCGATGACGGTGCCATTGCTCACTGCATTTACCACTTCCAGCAGCAGTGCCACACTCCCCCTGGCCATGAAGGCAGTAGAAGAGAATAGCGGGGTGTCAAAAAAAACCACCAGCTTTGTGATGCCTATCGGTGCCACGGTTAATATGTGTGGGACGGCACTTTACGAGTGTGTATCGGTGTTGTTTATCGCTCAGGCATATGGTATTGAACTGACTTTTGTGCAACAGTTAATCGTGGTTCTCACTGCCTTACTTGCTTCCATCGGTGCCGCCGGTGTACCAATGGCCGGGCTTGTGGTAATCACCATTATCCTGTCGGTACTTGGTTTGCCATTGGAAGGTATCGGACTGATACTCGCCGTTGAACGGATCCTGGATATGTTCAGGACATCCGTCAACATCTGGAGCGACTCATGCGGTGCTGTGGTTATTGCCAAAACAGAAGGGGAGGAGCTTAAAGTCTGATAAAGCTTATCTTGCTCAATGATTTTGCCGGACAGCAGGAGTACTATCCAGGCAACGGCATTCCTGGATTAAAAAATCGCAATTAAGATATGGTAATCAGATTACTGGTATAATTCCAGTAAACCATCGGGCGGGTCAAGGACAATGATTTTATTTTCCTTGTCAATTTGCATGATGAGTTCATCGGCAACAGGGATAAGCACCTCTTTATCCTTCTTTGTGATACTGAAAACGGGGTTTCCCGGATAGTCAAATATTTGATCAATGATGCCTATTTCTCTGCCCTCTTTATCAATTGCTTGAAAACCTGCAAGGTCGCGGTAATAAAACTTTTCGTCGTCAGGCAATGGCGGAAGGTATTCCAGTGGCAGATACATATCGCGCTGGCATATATGGCGGGCACTTTCAACATCCTCTACTTCTTCCAACCGGATCAGTGCATCACCTTTGTTTGATTTAATGGTGATCTCTTCAATAAAAAATGGAACCAGTTTTCCTTCTATATCAACGAAAACTGATTCCATTGTGTCATAAGCTTCCGGATCATCAACATCCAGAAAAACAGCCAGCTCTCCTTCAATACCAATCGTTTTGATAATGTATCCCAAATAAAAACATTCTTCTTTTTTCATATGGATGAATGAGCATAAAGGGGATTATGTCGAAAGCATATGCTTTTTGATGAGAACGCCGGTATGATCAGGAAGCAGGGTTTGCTTATTCTTCCTTTCCGGTTTCTTCTGCTTTTTCCTCTGAAGCTTTTTCTTCTGAAGTTTTTTCTTCAGCCTTTACCTCCGGAGCTTTGGTTTCTTCCTCAGGCTTTGCCTCTTCCGGGGGTGCTTGTTCAACTGCAGGGGGAGTTTGTTCGCCTGCCGGAGGTGTTTGTTCACCTGCAGGGGGTGCATCTGCCTCAGCCGCTTTTTCTTCCATCTTCAGGTTGTCTTTTGCCCTCTTTTTGGCAATTTCTTCAGCGCGGGTTTCATTGATTTTTCTTTCCGCTTCCAGTTGCTGTTTTCTCTTTTCTTTGTCAGAAAGATCAGCATCTTTCTTGGTTTGCTCCAGCTTGGCTTGCTTGTCTTTTAGCCAGTCCTGGAATTTTTCTTCAACCTGTTCTTCAGTAAGGGCGCCTTTTTTTACGCCTTTGAGTAAATGATGTTTCAGCATGACGCCTTTGCTTGACAAAATGCTTCTGGCTGTATCGGTGGGTTGTGCTCCAACCTGTACCCAATACAATGAGCGTTCAAAATCGATTTCGATGGTAGCGGGATGCGTCATGGGGTTGTAAGTGCCAATTCTCTCAATGAATCTTCCGTCCCGGGGTGCACGACCATCCGCAACTACTAGATGATAAAAGGGTTGCCCCTTTTTACCTTTTCTCTGTAGTCTGATCTTTGTTGGCATTTTCTTGCTTTTTTAAAGTTAAATCACTAATTTTTAAGAGGGTGCAAATATCCGCTTTTTTTTTCAATTAAAAAAACACATTATTAAAAAAACACCTTCAGGCTCTTAGTTTTTGTGTATTTTTAAAGTTTGAAAATACTGTTACATGTCTGAACCAAACTTTACTCATTTACACGTACATACGCAATACTCCATACTTGATGGCGCTTCGGCCATTGCTCCCCTGGTGAAAAAAGCTGCCGATGACGGTATGCCGGCACTGGCCATCACCGACCATGGAAACATGTATGGCGTGCCTGAATTTATCGAAGAAACAAAAAAACACGGCATAAAACCGATTATCGGTTGTGAAATGTATGTTACGGATGGCAGGATGCAGGACAAACACGGCAGAGAAGACAGAAGCGGTTACCATATGATTTTGCTGGCCAAAAACATGCAAGGTTACCGAAACCTTTCCCGTCTATGCTCCCTTGGCTATCTCGAAGGATTCTATTATACCTCGCGTATCGACAAGGAACTGCTATTTCGCCATCATGAGGGCCTTATCGCCACATCATCCTGTATTGGTGGCGAAATCCCGCAAACCATTTTAAAAAAAGGGGCTGAAGCGGCAGAGGCCGTTCTGATGGAATATCTCGATGTGTTTAAGGATGATTTTTACCTGGAACTGCAACGCCACGGGCTTGAAGAACAGGATACGGTGAATCGTGTCCTGATAGAGTTTGCCCAAAAGCACAGGCTCCCGCTTATTGCCACCAACGACTGTCATTTTATCAACGCGGACGATGCGCGTGCACACGATATTCTGGTTTGTCTGCAAACAGGCCGTGATATCGAAGATGAAACCCGGATGCGCTATTCCAGACAGGAATATTTAAAGACCCGTAAAGAAATGTCTGCCCTGTTCCCGGATGTGCCTGAAGCGCTGGAGGGCACATTGGAAATCGCCGAAAAAGTGGAAAGCTACGACATCAGCGCAGAGAAAGTCATGCTGCCACATTTCCCGCTTGCAGAAGGCTTTACCTCGGAGAATGACTATCTCAGGCATCTCACCTATGAAGGTGCCAAAGCACTGTATCCTGAAGTCACCGATGCCATA
>SKTQ01000022.1 GCA_007122505.1 Bacteroidales bacterium
AGAAAATGTATCAATGAGAAAATGTATCAATGTGAAAATTTATCAATGAGAAAATGTACCAATGAGAAAATGTACCAATGTGAGAATGTACCAATGTGAGAATGTACCAATGTGAGAATGTACCAATGTGAGAATGTGTCATGATACATAGGTCAAACTGCAAGTCGGGCTCGCGGTTCCGGGCTACCGGTACCAGGATTAAAAAAATAAAAACCCTTGTCCATATAATCAATGTGATTATTTTTGTGTTTTCAATCTTATATTTATGAAAGACAAGATGATAAGGGTAGCCATCGCCTATGATTTTGACGATACGCTTGCACCCGGGAATATGCAGGAACACTCATTTATTCCAAAACTGGGTATCCCAAAAGAAATATTCTGGGCCGAAGCCAACAGGATGGGCGCCGACCACGACATGGACGGTATTCTGGCCTATATGCAGTTCATGCTGCAAAAATCCAGAGAAAAGGGAATTCCCATCAACCGGCAGGACTTCATCGATTATGGCAGGGATATCCGGTTTTTCCCCGGTGTGGAAAGTTATTTCGGACGCATCAATGCCTATGCTGCCTCAAAAGGAATTATCCTTGATCACCATATCATATCCTCCGGGTTGAGGGAGTTCATTTCCGGGACTACTATAGCCGGATACTTCCGGAACATATTTGCATCAGGCTTCAAATACAATGACCAGGATGAGGCCGAATGGGCAGCACTGGCCATTAACTACACGAACAAAACCCAATACCTTTTTCGCATCAATAAAGGGATAGACAACTCCTATGATAACAAACAGATCAACCGGCATATCCCGGATGAAAAAAGGCCGGTGCCGTTTGAGCGGATGATATACATTGGAGACGGAGAAACCGATGTTCCCTCCATGAAAATGGTGAACTACCAGGGTGGCTCCACCATTGCCGTTTACAACTCCAATGCCCCGGATGTGCCCGGGAAAAGAGCTCCTGTGGAAATATGCCGCGAAATGCTGAAACAAGACCGTGTAAAGTACATTGCTCCGGCCGATTACTCTGAGAACTCAGATCTGGACAAACTGATCAGGCTGCTGCTTGACCAAATACAGATCAATGAAGATTTGCGCGCCTTTGGTAAGTGAAATCATTTCAGATAATCCTTTTGATAAGACGCAGGGTGTGGGAGTATTTCCGTGTATCACTGTTGAATATCCCATGGTGATCAATATTGTCCGTGCGCACGCGTCCATAAGCATGAATAATCTGTTCATTGTTCAATAAAATGCCCGTATGGGATATTTCTTCCTCCTCTTCTGCAAAGAAACACAGGTCACCTGCTTTTGCCTCATGAATAAGGTGAATGGCTCGCCCTTTGGTAGCTTGCACGGAAGCATCTCTCGGCATGGATATACCCGCCATTTTGCAAACAATTTGCACCAGTCCCGAACAATCGATCCCGAAAACAGACCTGCCTCCCCAAAGGTAGGGGGTGCTGAGAAACAAAGTCGCTAACTTTACCAGGTCTACACCGGTTGTAATTTTATTGAGTTCACGAACAGTACCTTCATACAAAAAGGTTTTTCTCATAATGGAAAACTCTTTTCCCGGATTACCGTAAATTGTGCTGCCTGCACCAACCACAAAGGATTGTTCTCCGGGTGTCATGTTCACGGTTGTGAAGCTTTCTGTGACCACGTGGCTATCGGATCTATCCAGTTGCAGGATGTTGTCGGGGTCCAATATCTCCGCCTGGGGTCGCCAAACCCAACCTCTGTAAGCATCTTCCAATGATTCGATATGCAACCATTCATTTCCGCTTTCAATAACATGAAATCTTTCACCGAAAAGCAACTGACTGACCATTTCGCTTCTGTGATTGGCTTCCATACGAATGGCCGCGGTGGGGATCAAACAAATTCCTGTTTCCATTGAGCAATATTTATGGACCGTTGTTTGCAGACTTTTTAAGCCCGTGTCCGTATTTTCACTTACCGGTGTAATGACTAATTTTCTGAATGCTTGAAATACCGGTTTGTTCAACTTTGTGAAAGTAAAAACTTTTTTTCAGAGTACAAAACCACTCTTTTTTGATATACAAAATAAATGCTTACATTCGTAAGTTAGCAAAAGGAAGATAAGTTTCAGAATAACAAACATTTTCACGAAATAAGTGTTTTTTGTTCTACAGCAGGTAAAAAGAAATTTTTTTTGACACATGATCAACATTGTGCATTGGCTTCAAAGGCATTTTGCCAATATCTACAAGGGTTTTCTTGTTTTGTTGAGTATATTTCTCCTTGTGCAGCTGTTCCCGCGGCAGCCGGGGTTTGAGTTTGAGTACCAGCAGGCACGGCCATGGTTATACGAAGACCTGATTGCTCCTTTCGACTTCGCCATTCTCAAATCAGAAGATGAGTTAAGACGTGAGCGGGAAACTTTAATGGAAGAATTCATGCCTTTTTTCTCGCGCCAACCTCGCGTGGCTGAATCCATGATCGGGAATTTTGAAGATTCTTTTGAGAGGGCCTGGGCAGAGGCTTATCCTGACAATGGGTCGCCGGCGTTGAAAAGACGTACACGACAGGCCGGTATAGAAATACTCACACATCTTTACAGTGCCGGTGTGGTTTTTCTTGATGAACAGTTCAGGGATAAACCTGAAAGCTATGCCATCCGGGTTGTTGATGACAATGTGGCGAGAACATCCGTTTTGGGAGCAATGTACACCATCCAGGAAGCTTTTCTGTATGCTATTTCTGTTCTTGAAGACAGACAGGACCGCATAGATTCAGACTTGCTGCAACCGTTGCTGGAAGATGCGCTTAGCCATAATGTTTTCTTTAATGAAGAGCTTACCCAACGTACTTTTGAGGCTGAAATGGAGAATATTCCACTTACCAGGGGTATGGTTCAGGAAGGGGAAAAAATCATTTCAAAGGGAGAAATAGTTACATCTGAAAGATTCAGAATACTTGAATCTTTCCGTGCCGAATATCAGATGCAGATCGGCGATGCGGCACAACGAACACTGTTATATGCCGGTCAGTTTGTGCTTGTAGCCATTTCCATGGTAGTGCTGTTGCTGTTTTTGTATTTTTTCCGCAAGGACGTGTTTTACGACAACCGTAAAATCCTGATGATTCTGCTGTCTGTATTGTTGATGGTATTTTTGACAAGCCTGATGATCCGCCTCAATATCGACTACCTGTATCTCGTGCCTGTATGTCTGGTCCCCATTGTAATAAGGGCATTTTTTGACAACCGGCTGGCGTTGTATATTCACATCATCACCATCATTCTGATTGGATTCCTGATACCCCGCAGCTTCGAATTCGTATTTATCCAGTTTGTTGCCGGTATCATGGCGATATTAACCATGGCCAGCCTGCGCCGCCGCTCACAATTGTTTCTTACCGTAAGCCTTATTTTTGCAACCTATGTGGCTGTTTATTTTGGTTTGTCACTGGCACATACCGGATCTTTCGAAAACCTTTACTGGAACGAAATCGGTTATTTTGCCGGTGGTGCCGTCCTGACCCTCTTTGCCTATCCGCTGATCTTTTTGTATGAAAGACTGTTCAGCATGCCCACCGATTTTTCGTTGCTGGAACTTGCCGATACCAACAATACCTTGCTGCGAAACCTCAGTCTGCAAGCTCCCGGAACGTTTCAGCATTCCATGCAGGTGGCTAACCTTTCGGAAGAAGCCATCATCGCCATAGGCGGAAATAGCCTGCTTACCCGTACCGGCGCACTGTACCATGACATCGGGAAAATGAAAAATCCGCAATATTTCACTGAAAATCAAACCTCAGGATTTAATCCGCATCACGATATTACTTTCAGGGAAAGCGCACGCATTATCATCGACCATGTGATCGACGGCATTGAAATGGCACGGAAGCACAACCTTCCCGAATATATCATTGATTTTATCAGAACCCATCACGGAACCACCACCGCGCGGTATTTTTACAATATGCAAATTAAAGAAAATGAGGGTGGGGAGGTCAATAAGGCCGATTTTGTCTATCCCGGGCCGCGGCCATTCAGTAAGGAAACCGCTGTGGTAATGATGGCCGATTCGGTGGAGGCCGCCTCCCGAAGTCTTGGCAAACCGGATGAAAAACAGATCAACCAACTTGTTGATAACATCATCGATACACAGGTGCAGGAAAAACAGTTCGATAACGCCGACATCACCTTCAAGGACATCACCACCGTGAAAGGTATCCTGAAACGGATGCTGCTCAATATATACCACGTTCGGGTAGCATATCCAACGCTTGGTCAGCCAAGGTAAAGGCTTGCGGCATCCTGCAGGTATGCCTTACTGTCAGGCCCCATGTGAAAAAGCAGGTCAATGATGCTCAAGTTGGGAATAAATCCATATTTATGGGAAAAAGTCTGATAATACGCAGGCCAGTGATCAATCAAAGGCTCGTTATCACGGTTTTTGGGTGAAATGCAGTTTCTCAGATCAACATAGCCTGATAGTTGTTTTTTGTAGCTGTCCGTGTATCCCCATTCCAATCCCAGGGTCAGTTCATCAGTGATGGTTAAAAGCAACTGCTGATTGAATTCCCACAGCAAGTACTGGCTGGTTTTCAAATAATAAGGTGCAATCAGGTCTTCATAAAAGATATAATAAGGTGTTTTCCGGTATGCACTGCTGATGGCCCGCCAATGCTTCTGTTGCCAGGGTTCGTGACTGCTGGTCACAACCTCATGAGTTTTGGTGTGATTTCCATTGGGCCTTGTCACAGGTATGGTCAGATCCAGCGGACCATTGGCGGTGAGAATCCTGCAGCGGTTGCGCCAGGTCTGTTTTGGATAAGTTTCATGTAGGTCAATCTCTGCTTTATTATGAGCCAGCATCGCCACCATGTATTCCAGCGGTGGCAAATAGGCTGTCGGTATCAGCAGTGTTTTTTTTACGTCGGCAGACATGGCTGCTTTGCTTGATATTAAGAAAAATTAGATGTATTTTTGTTTTGATGATGATGTCGATGATGATGTTGTTGTTGAAAACGTTGGTTCATCATCCTTCCTGATGAAAATGGATGCTATTGTTACTTGTATGGCAAATGTACATCTATTTTTTATGGATAAGAAATTATGAAGAAATGAAGTTTTTTGCTTAAAAAATTGTTAATCAGTCTGTTTGTAAAACTAATACCAACATGAAAATTCTACATTCTGCACAAATTCGGGAACTGGATGCTTATACCATTGCCCATGAGCCGATCTCATCCATTGATTTAATGGAGCGGGCCGCGAAAAAATGTTATGAGTGGATCCGAAGAAACATGAAGAAAAATCGACATGTCAAGATCTTTTGCGGCATGGGCAATAACGGCGGGGATGGACTGGTTATCGGGCGTTTGCTGGCAGGTGCGGGCTACCGTGTGCATGTTTTCAAGATCATGCATGCTGCCAGGGCATCTGAAGATTTTTTGATCAATGAGAAAAGGTTGTCAGGTGTTAAAAATCTGCAGTTTGATGAAATTCATGATGATGACGAACTTCCTGTTCCGGAGAAAGATGATCTGGTTATAGATGCCATGCTGGGCAGTGGTTTGACCCGGCCCTTAGAAGGCCTTTTGGCAACAGTAGTCCAGCACATCAATGCATCCGGTGCTGTTGTTGTAGCCATAGATTTTCCTACCGGACTGTTTTGTGAAGACAACCGGGACAACCCTGAAAAGA